>CAYZAF010000462.1:0-8097 GCA_964476435.1 uncultured Syntrophaceae bacterium | reverse complement strand
CGGGAGATACTGGGGAGCCCCCTTCCGCTCGCCGTGCTCTCAGGGCCCTCCTTCGCCCAGGAAGTGGCGAACCGGGCCTTCACCTCCGTTGTCGTGGCGTCAGCCGATGGCGATCTCTCGCGGTATTTTCAGCAGATGAGCCATGACGAGCGGTTCCGCGTCTACACGAGCCAGGACGTGGCAGGGGTGGAGCTGGGGGGCGCCCTCAAGAACGTGATGGCCATCGGGGCGGGGATCATCGAGGGGCTTAAGCTGGGCCACAACACGCTTGCCGCTTACATCACGCGCGCCCTTGCAGAGATGAAGAGGTTGGGCGCCCACCTCGGCGCCCGGGAGACCACCTTCATGGGGCTCTCGGGCATAGGCGACCTCGTGCTCACGTGCACCGGGCCTTTGAGCAGAAACAGAATGTTCGGCATCGAGCTCACCCGGGGGAAAGACCCCCAAGAAGTGCTGCAGTCGCAGAGAACGGTCGTGGAAGGCTTCTATACGATCGACGCTGCCTACCGATTCTCGAAGCGGCTCGACATAGAGATGCCCATCTCGGAAGAGCTGTACCGGGTCGTGTACGAGGGGAAGGACATAAGGGCCTCTTTCGCGGACATCTGCCGGAGGGCGATAAAAGAAGAGGACGGCTAGGCAGTGCTGGCAGTTTCCGGACTGACAAAAACATACGGCGTGCAGAAGGTCTTCGATGGGATCTCCTTCACCATTGGCGACGGGGAGAGGGTCGGCCTCGTGGGCAGGAACGGGAGCGGCAAGACAACGCTCCTTAGGCTGATCACCGGCGAGGAAGAGCCCGATTCCGGGACTATCAGCATGCCGAAGAACTATTCTCTCGGCTACCTTTCCCAGACGTTCTCCTTCACGAAGGGGACCGTTTTAGGCGAGGCCTCCCTGGGACTTGAGAAAAGCGATGACGGGACGGACGAGACGTACAAGGTGAAGAGCGTCCTCTTCGGCCTCGGCTTCAACGAAGGGGACCTCGGATCGAGCCCACTGGAGCTGTCGAGCGGCTTTCAGATACGCCTCAACCTCGCCAAGGTGCTCGTTGCGGCGCCGAGCCTCCTTCTCCTCGATGAGCCGACCAACTACCTCGATATCGTCTCTGTGCGGTGGCTCACGACGTTCCTTTGCCAGTGGAAGCACGAGCTGCTCCTCATTACCCATGACCGCGCCTTCATGGACAGCGTCACCACCCATGTGATGGCCATTTACCGCCAGGGCGCGCGGAAGGTTGCGGGCTCCACGCACAAGCTTTACCAGCAGATCCTCCAGGAAGAGGAGGTGCACGAAAAGACCCGCATCAACGATGAGAGGAAGCGGCGCGAATTGGAGCAGTTCATCAACAGGTTCCGCGCCCAGGCCACGAGGGCGAGGGCTGTTCAATCACGCATCAAAGCCCTGGCAAAGAGAAAGACGCTGGACAGGCTCGAGGAGGAGCGCAACCTCGATTTCGAGTTTCCCTCGGTGGCCTTTTCGGGAAAGTGGCTCCTCGAGGCGGAGAACCTCGGCTTCTCCTTTGACCCTGGGATGCCTCCCCTCTTCTCCGGGCTGACGTTCTCCATCGGCAAAAGAGACAGGATCGGGGTGATCGGCAAGAACGGGAAGGGCAAGACCACGCTCCTCAGTCTCCTCGCCGGGGAGCTCGAGCCTTCGCTCGGCTCCATCGGCCGCTCGGTGAACCTCGAGCTCGGCTATTTCGGCCAGTCGAGCCTCGACCGCCTCTTTGCGGAGCATACGATTGAGGAGGAGATCATCCTTGCCACGCCGGATTCCAGCCGCGGCCTGGCCCGTAACATCTGCGGCGCCATGCTCTTCGAGGGGGACACAGCGCTCAAGAAGATCTCCGTCTTGTCAGGCGGGGAAAAGAGCCGGGTTCTCCTGGGGACGATGCTCGCGAGACCGGTGAACCTCCTTCTCCTCGACGAGCCGACGAACCATCTCGATATGGAATCCGTTGATTCCCTCGTGGAAGCCATGGGCGCCTTCGAAGGGGCTGTCGTGCTCGCCACGCACAGCGAGATGATTCTCCACGCCATGGCGCAGCGACTCATCGTCTTCGACAATGGGGGTGCGTGGCTCTTCGAGGGAACGTATCAGGATTTCCTCGATAGGGTCGGCTGGCAGGACGAAGCTGCGCCGGGGCAGCCAGACCGGTCAGCGGAGAGGAAAGAGCTGAAGGCGGAAAAGAAGGAGCTGAAGCGGATGCGCGCGGAGATAATCATTGAGCGGTCCCGCAGCCTCTCTCCCCTGGAGAGGGAGATCGCCCGGATCGAGCGGACTATCGTAGGGCTCGAAGAGCGGATACGGGATGACAATATGACGCTCATCCGGGCATCGCAGAAGGCAGACGGGAGGACCATATCAGCCCTCTCCCTCGCTATCCACGAGGCGAAAAAGGAGATCGAGCGCCTCTTCGAAGAGCTGGAAGCCTTATCCGGCCAGCATCACAGGCTCATCAGGGAATTCGAAGCGAGGCTCGAGGAGGTGGGCAGGGTAGGCTAAGGGGTGAGCGAGAAACAGGGCTGCTTTGACAATGCCCGAAACCCAATATACATAGGAGATCACCATGAGAAAGTGGGCAATGGCCATGGGTATCCTTTTCCTCGCAGCAAGTCTCTGCGGGGCAGAGGAGCCAGCGAATAACACGGAAAACAGCGGAGCGCCTGCAAAGGGGACTGGGAAGGCGGAAGGGCCGGCAGGGCCCCCTGCTTCCGAGAAGGCCTCATCTCTCCCCGAGGCGGACATGGACAAGGTGAGCTACATCATCGGCCTTTCGGTGGGCAAGGATATGAAGACTCAGGGGGTCGAATTGAACGCGGATCAGTTCGTGCGTGGTCTCAAGGACAGCCTGTCCGGCGCAAAACCCGCCTTGTCCGACGCGGAGATGCAGCAGATCATAGGGCAGTTCCGAATGGAGCTTGCCGCAAAGAGAGAAGCGGAGCTGAAGAGACAGGCCGAGGAGAACAAGAAGAAGGAAGAAGCCTTCCTTGCCGAGAACAAAGCAAAAGAAGGTGTCGTGGCCCTGCCGAGCGGCCTTCAATACAGGGTCGTGAAGGAAGGGGACGGCAAGAAGCCGACTGCTTACGATTCGGTGACCGTGAACTACAGGGGCACCCTCCTCGACGGGACCGAGTTCGACAGCTCGTTCAGGCGGAACCAGCCAGGCACGTTTCCCCTGGGAGGCGTGATACCGGGGTGGAGAGAGGCGCTCCAGCTCATGAAGACAGGGTCGAAATACCAGATCTTCGTCCCCTCGAAGCTCGCTTATGGAGAGAAAGGCGCAGGAGGGGTAATACCCCCCAATGCCACCCTCATCTTCGAAATCGAGCTGCTCTCCGTGAAAGCGGCCGCAGACGAAGATGCCCCGAAAGCGACTTCCAAGGGCCAGGAAAAGACCGACAAGAATACGGTCAAGAAGCCGCCCAAGAGCGCGACGGATCAAGGGGCTAATGGGACGAACTAGCGGGCGGTCTTTGAGGTGAGAGGATCGATCCCATGGAAAGCGAAGATCTTTCGAGTCTCAGAATAGAGAAATCTATCGTTGTTTCCCGCGGCCGGCGCAAGCGAAGACTTTTCTGGGTCGTTACAGCCCTCGTCGTCGTGCTGCTGGCAGGCCTCGCTTTTCGAGCCGGCGTGATCGTGCCCGCGGCCTCCGTGGAGGTGGCAAGCGTTACCCAGGTCTACCCCTCCCAGACATTCACCCTCCTCAACGCGAGCGGATACGTGGTAGCCCAGCGCAAGTCGGAGCTCGCCTCCAAGGTGACGGGCCGTCTCGTGTGGCTCGGCGTGGAAGAGGGAAGCAAGGTGCGGGCAGGAGAGGTCATCGCGAGGCTGGAGGCCGACGATGTGACCGCGACCCGCGCCCAGGCCCGGGCCAACCTGAGCACAGCCCAGTGGAACCTCGACCAGGCCAAGGCGGAGCTCTCCGATGCGACCCTCGGCATACAGAGGGCCAGGGAGCTGATCCGCAAAGGATACATAGCCCAGGCAGACCATGACACTGCGCTGGCCAGGTACGAGAAGGCCGAGGCAGCGGTGCGGGCAGGAGAGGCCATGGTAGAGTCGAGTAAGGCAGCCTTGAGGGCCGCCGATGTGGCCGTTGAGTATACCCTCATAAGGGCACCCTTCAACGCTGTTATCCTCACAAAGAATGCGGATGTGGGCGACATCGTTACCCCTCTCGGCGCGGCCGCTAACGCCAAAGCATCGGTAGTGAGCGTGGCTGATATGGGCTCTTTGAAGGTCGAGGCAGACGTCTCGGAGTCTAACCTGGAAGAGGTGCGCGTGGGCCAGCCGTGCGAGATCCAGCTCGATGCCTTACCTGGCGAGCGCTTCAGGGGTAAAGTCCACATGATCGTGCCTACGGCCGACCGGACCAAGGCCACGGTGCTCGTGAAGGTGGGATTCATCGACGACGATCCGAGGATCCTTCCGGAAATGAGCGCAAAGGTCGCGTTCCTCTCCAGGCCGCCCGAGGCATCCGAAGAAAAGGCCCGGATTGCGGTAAGCGCTTCTGCTGTTGTGGTGCGCGCCGGCAGGAGCGTGGTCTTCGTCGTGAGGGAAGAGAAGGCCTATCTGACGCCGGTGGTCCTGGGGGAACGCCTGGGTGACATGGAGGAAGTGGCCTCCGGGGTCAAGGCGGGTGACAGGGTCGTGACAAACCCGCCTACAGGCTTAAAAGACGGCGCGCGCGTCGCGATCACGCAGAAGTGACATGGAAAAGGGGACGATCGTACAGGTCGACCACGTGACCAAGGCTTACCAGCGCGGGGCAAGCAGGGTGCCCGTGCTCATGGACCTAAGCCTCGCCATCGAGGACGGGGAGTTTCTCGCCCTCATGGGCCCCTCGGGATCGGGCAAATCAACCCTCCTCAACCTCATCGCTGGAATAGACAAGGTCGACTCGGGGAGGATTTTCGTCGGCGGCATCGACATTACCGCCTTGAGCGAGACCGAGCTTGCTGCCTGGCGCGCCTTGAACGTCGGCTTCATCTTCCAATTCTATAATCTCATACCGGTCCTTACCGCTTTCGAGAACGTGGAGCTTCCCCTGCTCCTTACGGGTCTTTCCAGGGGGGAAAGGAGGCGCCACGTGGAGCTTGCCCTCCGGGTCGTGAACCTGGCCAACCGCATGGACCATCGCCCTTCCCAGCTCTCGGGAGGAGAGCAGCAGCGCGTGGCCATTGCGCGGGCGGTCGTCACTGACCCTACCATCCTCGTAGCCGACGAGCCCACAGGGGACTTGGACAGGGTATCGGCAGAGGAGGTGCTCGACCTTATGGACCGGCTCAACAGGGAATCGGGCAAGACCGTCATCATGGTGACCCATGACCCCAGGGCCGCCCGCAAGGCGCACACGATGAGGCATCTCGAAAAAGGCTTTCTCAGCGATGTTTCTCCTCAGGCTGCTCTTTAAGAACGCCTTCCGCCACAAGCTGAGGAGCTGGCTCACGATACTCTCCGTCACCATCGCCATCCTCGCCTTCGGCCTGCTCCAGACTGTAGTCGACGGATTCTACTCGGGCGTGAAGCGGGCCTCGGTGAACCGCATTGTCACGAGGAACGCCATATCCATGACCTTCCCCCTCCCCCTCGCGTACGAAGAGAAGATCAAGCAGATAGCCGGGGTAAACGAGATATCGGCCATGGCCTGGTTCGGGGGGATCTATATCGACGAGAAGCATTTCTTCCCGAACTTCGCGGTGGAGCCAGCGAGCTTCGTCCGTCTCTATTCGGAATACGTTTTCGAGCCCGGCGAGCTGCGGACCTTTCTGCGTGACCGAAAGGGGGCGGCAGCGGGAAGGAAGCTCGCCGAAAGGTTCGGATGGAAGGTGGGCGACCTCATCACCCTGAAAGGCACCATCTATCCCGGGAACTGGGAGTTTGTGCTGCGCATGATCTACGACGGAAGGGACGAGAGCGCTGACGAGCGTCTCTTCTTCTTCCATTGGGATTACCTCAACGAGGCTTTGAAGCGGACGTCCAAAGGGAGGGCAGACCAGGTCGGCCTCTACATCGTGGGCGTGGACCGGGGCGACATGGCAGCGGACGTGGCAGCGGAGATAGACAGGACCTTCAGGAACTCCATGGCGGAGACCCTCACAGAGACAGAGAAGAATTTCAATCTATCCATGATCTCCATGGCCGATTCCCTCATCATGATCATCCGCCTCGTCTCCCTCGTGGTCATCGTCATCATCGCCGCTGTGGCAGCCAATACGATGTCCATGACGACGCGCGAGAGGCTGGGCGAGTTCGCCGTGCTCAAGACCCTCGGATTCGGAGGCGGCCGCATCGGCTCCCTCATATTCGGAGAATCCCTCGTCATCGCCCTATCGGGCTGTATAATCGGCGCCTTTCTCACCTATCCCGCGGCCCATCTCTTCCGCCAGTTCCTGGGCGCCATCTTTCCTGCCTTCGTCGTCTCGCACAAGACCATATACCTCGATTTCGCCGCAGGTCTCGGCGTGGGCTGCGTTGCTGCCATCGTGCCCACATGGCGCGCCATCCGCGTCAGGATCGCCGACGGCTTGAGGAGGATCGGCTAGATGGCCCTGCCCCTTTCCTACAATATCCGGAACCTCTGGACGAGGAGGCTCACCACTGCCCTCACCGCCTCGGGCATGGCCCTTGTGGTCTTTGTCTTTGCTGCCATCCTCATGCTCGCCCAGGGCCTCCAGAAGACCCTCGTTGCAACGGGTTCGTACGATAACGTTGTCGTGATCAGGAAAGGCGCCGGGGCTGAGGTGCAGAGCGCGGTGTCGCGGGACCAGGCCGCCATAGTCGAGACAGACCCTGAGATAGCCATCGGGGCCGACGGGAGAGGTGAGTGCGCGAAAGAGCTCCTCGTGCTCATTACTTTGCCGAAGCGCGGGACGGACAAGCGGTCGAACGTGACCGTCCGGGGCATCGGTCCTGCTTCCATGGCCTTGAGGCCCCAGGTAAGGCTCCTGGAAGGACGCCTCCCCAGGCCCGGCTCCCTGGAGGTCGTGGCGGGAAAGAGCATTGCCGAGCGCTTCACCGGCGGCGGTCTCGGCGAGAAGCTGCGCTTCGGCATGTACGAGTGGACCATCGTGGGCGTCTTCGACGCGGGCAACACTGCCTTCACCTCGGAGGTCTGGGGGGACGTGGAGCAGCTCATGCAGGCATTCCGCCGTCCGGTCTACTCCTCACTCATCTTCAAGCTCCGCGACCCCGCACGCTTCGAAGAGGTGCGGCAACGCATAGAAGGCGATCCGCGCCTCACCCTCGATGTCGAGCGGGAGACTGAATACTACCTCAAACAGTCCGAGGCCACGGCAAGGTTCCTCCGCGTCCTCGGCATCTCCCTCACCATCATCTTCTCCCTCGGCGCCACCATCGGGGCCATGATTACCATGTACGCGGCCGTGGCGAACCGGACGACGGAGATAGGGACCCTGCGCGCCCTCGGGTTCAAGCGCGGAAGCATCCTCGCGGCCTTCCTCTTCGAGAGCCTCTTCCTCGGCCTCGCGGGCGGACTGCTCGGGCTCTTCTTCGCCTCTTTCATGCAGCTCATTACCATCTCTACCCTCAACTTCCAGACTTACTCGGAGCTTTCCTTCTCCTTCGCGCTCACCCCGGGGATCGTGGCCTCGGGCATACTCTTTGCGGTGTTGATGGGGTTTGTGGGAGGCCTCCTTCCGGCAATGCGGGCAGCACGGATGCGTATCGTCGACTCCCTCAGGGCCGGGTAAGGCAAGCGGCCCCGTCTCGCGAAAAGAGGGACGATGAGGATTCCCGTATATGCTTGTCGGTATTATTTGTAAAACATGATTGAAATGCTATTATATTTGTGGTACCATAGAAGGTACCATACAGCGATTCGATTTTCCATTGATTTTCGGGCAAAGTCGAGAAACTGCAGGGGAGGACGATCCGGGGTCCCTATCTATGGAAACCATCAATCTCACGAGCACTATCGACAGGGGATTCATCGAGCAGGTGAAGAGGCAGAGCGGGGAGGACCCGTCTGCCTGCTACCAGTGCGGCAACTGCACCGCAGGATGTCCCTATACGCCGTTTTTCGACTATCCGGTGAGCCAGATCATGCGCCTCATCCAGGCGGGCCAG
>CAYZAF010000461.1:0-10791 GCA_964476435.1 uncultured Syntrophaceae bacterium | reverse complement strand
CTGCACCCTTTCCTGATCGGGCAGCCCTTCCGCATCGGCTGGCTCGACAAGGCCCTTCGCCACATCAAGAGCCATGAAGGCGTCTGGTTTGCCAGGGGCCGCGATATCGCTCAATGGTACTACGAGAGGTACCTGGGTTTGCAATTTCCCTAAAGAGAGGCATAGGGGATGGGAGGGCACGCAAATGAGACGATGGGAGGCCATCTTCAGTGAGCTGGACCGGGAGGTCCTGAGGAAAGCAGGGTTCGGCATAAAGCAGCAATTCGGGAAGCGGCCCGTTCTCTTGATCATAGACGTAAACAAAGCGTTCGTTGGCTCCGGGCCGCGACCCATCCTCGATTCGCTGGAGGAATCGAACACAAGCTGCGGCGCATCCGCATGGGAGGCAATCGGCCACATAAAGACCCTTCTCGGGATCTGCCGGGAAAAGAAGGTCCCCGTCTTCTTCACGACCCTCGATATAGAGACGGTGCAGACGTGCGGCGGGCCAACGAAAGCCATCGACAAGTTCGATCTGGACCTGCAGGAGATCGCGGATCCCATAAAACCTCTGCCTTCGGAGCTGGTCATCAAGAAGACAAAGGCGAGCGGCTTTTTCCATACCCCGCTCCTCTCCTGCCTAAACAATCTTCAGGCGGATTGTCTCCTCATCGCCGGGGTGTCCACGTCTGGCTGCGTGAGGGCGACCGTGATCGACGCGTTCTCCTACAACTTCCCCGTCTTTGTGGTGGAGGAGTGTACCTTTGATCGCTTCGAGCTTTCTCACCTCGTCAACCTGTGGGATATGAATGCAAAGTATGCAAGCGTCATCACCATCGAGGAAGCGGCTGCGGCGGTGAACGGTCTCGTGTAGGTGCTGCTCTTTCGATTGACAGGAGACACAGGGAGATATAGAGTCAAGAAGATCGGCTGGAGTCCGTATTCCCTTAAGGAAAGGAGGAAGATTATGGATCGCAGGACTTTCTTCAAGACCGTTGCAGTGGCAGGGGGTGTGACGCTGCTCGCTGCTTCTGAAAGCCGCGCCCTTCAGTTTTACCCGCATATGGGCAAGCAGAAGTGGGCGGTCCTCTACGGGTCCCGCTATGGGACCACGAGGGACGCGGGGGTCTGGATCTCGGAAGGGATGGGAGCGATTGCGAACGTCTTCGACGCGCGCGAGGAACCCGACCTTTCGCAGTTCGACGCCGTCATAGTTGGGTCTGGCATCTACTTGGGCAAGATCGACACGCCCCTGGAGGCCTACCTCGGGAAGAATGCCCCACGCTTTTCCTCCCGCATCAGGGGGCTCTATATCGTCTGCGGGGGAGGGGATACCCCGAGGGCCCAAGAGTATGTCACTGCCCTTGCCAAAGCTTGCGGTGCCAAGCCGGAGATGACGAAGGTCTTCCCCGGGAGGCTGACCATAAGGCTCCTGACCCCACAGGACGCCAAGGTCGAGGAGGAAGTTGCCAAGAAGCGGAACGTGCCGTATCAGGATTCCGACAGCCTCCAGAGGAAGGTTTGCCTCGACTTCGGTGCGGCTATCCTTGCCGGAGGCTAGCTCACCCATCCGACAAGAACGATGCTGCGAAGGACATCTCCGCCTAATAAATGAAAGTAGTTTCTGTTTACATTCCCTCAGGCGGCCATTACAATATACTCTATAGGACATTTCCATAGGGGTTTGCCAGGCGCGCCATGGACGATGGATTTACAGGACTGCTGAGACGGCTGGGGCTCAAGGTGACGTCGAGAAGGCTCGCCGTGCTCCAGATCATGTCCGAGGAGGGCACCTTCCTGAGCGCGGAGCAAGTGTGGAAGAGGGCCAGGGCCCGCGTGGGGAACGTAGGGCTCCCCACGGTGTACCGGATACTCGAGGAGCTGACGCAGGCCGGACCCGTGACGCGGGTGGTCCATGAGGACCGGCAGTCCTACTACTATTTCTGCCGCAATGAGCGCCACCATCACCACTTTGTCTGTATCTCCTGCAAGAGGGTGGAGGACATAGACCTGTGCCTCTCCGATGGGCTCAGGCGGGAGATATCGGAGCGGATCAAGGGCACCCTTCTCTCTCATATCATCCAGCTTGAGGGCCTTTGCCGGCGCTGTACGAAGGCAGAGTGACCAGGGCCATGGGAAAGACGCTGTTTCTCCTTGCGAGTATCGTGATTCTGGTACCGGCCGTATTTTGCGCGTGCGCTCCCCCTGGCGACCAAAGGCAGCAGGGGCCCACCCTGCAGGTGGTGGCTAGCCTTTTTCCCCTCTATGATTTCGCCCGTGCCGTGGGGGGGCAGAAGGCGCGGGTTTCACTTCTTCTCCCTCCCGGCGTAGAGCCCCACAGCTTCGAGCCCACGCCCGGAGACATCCTCAAGATCGATGGGGCGGACATCTTTGTCTACACGGGGAGCTTCATGGAGCCCTGGGCCGCAGCCATCATCAAGGGCGCAGACCGGGAGAGGCTTGATGTCGTTGATTCGAGCGAGGGCATCCGCATGCGGCAGGAGCAGAAGGGGGCGCCTTCCGAGGATGAGGCCTCTTCCGGGCAAAAGGCAGGGGCCGGGCGGAAGGAGCCTATGGATCCCCACATCTGGCTCGATCTGGGAAACGCGCAGCGCATGGTGGACAACATCCTCGCCGGGTTCGTCAGGAAGGACCCTGCGAACAAGGGCTTCTACGAGCATAATGCAGCGCTCTACAAGGCGCGGCTCCGGCAGCTCGACGAACAATTCAAGGAGGGTCTGGCGCAATGCGAGACTCGCCTGTTTGTCCACGGCGGTCACTACGCGTTCAACTATCTTGCCCGGAGGTACGGTCTGACGTATGTTTCAGCGTACGGCTTCTCTCCTGACGCGGAGCCGAGCCCGAGGCACCTGGCCGACATGGTCCAGTTGATCAGGCGCTACAAGAGCAGGTACGTCTTTTACGAGGAGCTCATTCAGCCGAAAGTGGCAGAGACCATAGCGCGCGAGACAGGGGCGAAGCTCCTTGCCCTCAACGGCGCTCACAACGTGACTGCGGACGAGATGAAAAGGGGTGTCACCTTCATCGGCCTCATGGAGGAGGACCTCAAAAACCTAAGGGCAGGGCTCCAATGCCGCTAGAAGTCGTTTCCGTTCGAGACGTTTCGTTCAAATACGATGCGAAGGAGGTGCTGAGGGACCTTTCCTTTTCCGTTGCGGCCGGTGATTTTGTCGGCGTGGTGGGGCCGAACGGCTCCGGCAAGAGCACGTTGATCCGCCTCATCCTTGGCCTGGTGCGGCCGACCACCGGGGAGGTCTCCCTGTTCAGCCGTCCCCTGAAGGAGTTCGAAGATTGGGGGAGGATAGGCTACCTGCCGCAAAAGAACAGCGCGATCAACCGCTTCTTCCCCGCGACGGTCAAAGAGGTAGTGGGGCTGGGACTCGTTCCGGGCAACAGGGCCGGCATACTGACGCAGGATGAGCGGGCCCTCCGGAGGGCCATGGAGCTCATGGACATTATGGACATAAGAAACAGGCTCATCGGCGAGCTTTCCGGCGGGCAGCAGCAGCGCGTCCTTCTCGCGAGGGCCCTCATCAGGGAGCCCGACCTCCTCATCCTCGACGAACCGACGGTTGCCATAGACCCTGAGATAAGGGAACGCTTTTTCGACCTGATCATTGACCTCAACCGGAAAAAAAGGGTGACCGTGCTTCTCGTTACTCACGATACGAGCGGCATAGGCAAGTACGCCACGAAGCTGCTCTATCTCGAGGGGTCCATCGTCTTCTATGGGGGGTTCGACGAGTTCTGTCTGTCCCAGGAGATGACCAATGTGTTCGGGGCATTCTCCCAGCACCTCATATGCCACAGGCACGACTAAGGGCTAAAACGCCTTGACGAAGGCGCAGCTTTTCACGAAAAGTGAGGCTCCATGGAAGCCTTCAGGCTTTTTCACTATGCCTTCATTGTCCGGGCCTTGATAGCGGGCTCTTTCGTTGCCCTCCTCTGCTCGGCCCTTGGGGTGCTCCTCGTCTTGAGGCGCCTCTCCCTCATCGGCGACGGCCTCGCCCACGTCACCTTCGGGAGCGTTGCCCTCGGGCTGCTTCTCAGGGTTGAGCCCATCTACGTGTCCATGCCGGTCGTTGCCTTCAGCTCATTGGCGATCCTGAAGCTGACGGAGAAGGCCAGGCTCTATGGAGACGCTGCCATCGGGATCGTTTCCGCGGTCGGTGTCTCAGTGGGTGTGCTCCTCGCGGGCATAGGCTCCGGCTTCAATGTCGACCTCTTCAGCTATCTCTTTGGCAACATACTCTCCGTCACCCTGGCGGAGGTGGCGGTTTCGGTGGGGCTTTCGCTCGTGGTGCTCTCCATCATCGCCGTCAGGTACAGCCAGATCCTCTCCATGTCTTTTGACGAGGAGTTTGCCCGTACCTCGGGCATCAACACAGGACGGATCAATTCCCTCCTCGCCGTGCTCACCGCCGTGACGGTGGTGCTTACGATGAAGCTCGTGGGCATCATGCTCACATCCGCTCTCCTCATCATCCCGGCGGTGACCGCCTTCCAGGCGGCAAGAAGCTTCAAAGGGACCATGGTTGCGGCAGGGACAGTGGCAGTGCTTTCCGTCTGGATCGGCATTTTTCTCTCATTCGCGCTCAATGTGCCCACGGGGGCGACCATCGTGCTCCTCAACTTCGCCTTCTTCCTCGCCCTCTATGCGGTCAAGACGGCTCCCGCCTTCCTTTTCCGCCGACGATAACGGTATACTCTCCCGGAGCGTCTGCGCGCGTTACCGCATCCGCCACCTCGCCTGCCGGCCCTCTCGTCACCTCCTCGTATACTTTCGTCATCTCCCTGCATACGACAACCATTCTCTCCCCCGCCTCCTCCTCGACGAGCTTCAAGGTCTCCCCGATCCTCCTCGGCGACTCGAAGAGCACCACGGAAAAGGGACCGGAAAGGATCTCCCGGAGTATCTTTCTCTTCTTTCCTTTCTTCAGGGGAAGGAAGCCGTAGAAGAGGAATCTGTCCGGAGAAAGGCCCGATATGGAGAGGGCAGCGGTTACTGCAGATGGCCCGGGGATGGCGCGCACCTCGACGCCTGCTTCGTAGCATTTCCTTACGACCGCGTCTCCCGGGTCGGAGATGGCCGGGGTGCCTGCGGCGGTGATGAGGGCGGCGCTCTTCCCCCTCCGAAGCTCCCCCGCTATGGTCTTTGCCCGGTTCTCCTCGCTGAACGTATTGATGGTGAAGATCGGCTTTCGGATATCGAGATGGGCGAGGAGCTTGAGTGCCCTTTCCCGGCTTTCCGCAACGACGAAATCGACATCGCGGAGCGCCTCCATTGCCCGAAGGGTAATGTCCTTAAGATTTCCTATGGGAGTGCCGATAACATAGAGGGTATTTTGCACGATGGCTGCCTCCTTCCCTGACCTCCCATATCATACGACCAGGAGCGGGCAAAGCTCCAGGGGCAAGTTTGAGATGTCCCCTCCGGAAAGAGGCGGGATGCGCAAAAAAAGGGCAAAAAACTTGACAATCATGGATAATTTTAAGACAATAGAAAGCGCTATGAAAGGGCTCATCGCTTCCCTGCTCCTCATTCTCCTCGTGCCCGCGGCCGGCTTTTGCGCCATATACGGCTATGTGGACGATGACGGCGTCTATCACATGACGAACATCCGGCCTGCCGGCAAGAACTATCGTGTGATGATAGAGGACAGGCAAGGGGTGCAGGGCAGGTCTTTTTTCAGGGCAATGTTCGACACGAACGCGTATGACGCCCTGATCAAGCAGCATTCCGAGGCAAACGGACTCGACCCCCACCTGGTAAAAGCGGTCATGATCGTGGAGTCGAACGGCAATCCCCAGGCTGTTTCCGAAAAGGGCGCCCAGGGACTCATGCAGATCATGCCGGAGACGGCACAAATGCTCGACTTGCAGGATCCATTCGATCCGGAGAAGAACATCCAGGCCGGAACAAGGTACCTGAGGTCGCTCTACGAGCTTTTCAAGGGGGATCTGGAGCTAGTCCTCGCGGCATACAATGCGGGCCCCCAGAGAGTCATAGAGAACAACATGGCCGTTCCCCCCATCAACGAGACCGTTAACTATGTGAAGAGGGTGAAGGCGTATTACAGCAGACTGAAAGATTCCCAATGAGAAGCGGGGATGAGAGAACTTCGGTCTGGACGGTTCCGAACAGACTCAGCTTCGTAAGAATAGTCTTCATACCGGCGATCATCTATCTCATATGGAGACAGGAGAAGCTCTCCCTCCTCTTTGCCTGTTTCCTCTTCGTGCTGGCGGGTATTACCGACGGTCTCGACGGACTCATAGCCCGGCGCCTGGGCATGAAGACGAGGTTTGGCCTCTACCTCGACCCCATTGCCGACAAGCTCCTCATATCGTGCGTGCTGATCACCCTCTCGAGCGACTGGTGTCGAGGGTTCGGGGTGCCGTTGTGGGTAACCCTTCTCATGGTGAGCCGGGAATTCCTCATCAATGGACTGCGCTCTTTCTACGCGGTCGGAGGGACGACGCTCTCTTCATCCTTTGCGGGAAAGCTGAAGACAACGCTGCAGATTGTGGGGATATCCTGCGTGCTCTTCTCGGGCTCCCTTTACGGCAGCCCGTTGTTCCACGCAGCGGGGCTCATCATCATCTATGGAGCCCTCTTTTTCAGCCTTTGGTCTGCCTACAGGTACGTGCACGCAGTTTTTCGGACCGACAACAAGGGATAGCCTGGACGTGCCCATGACTTTGGCTTGGAAAATGCATACGCATACCGGGAGGAGGCAAGGCCCATCCATTGCGTTATCTTTTTGGGCTTGCAGGGACGAACGTGTTATACTGTCGGGGCTAAAGCGGCAAAGCCTGATTTAGGATGCCCGCACGATAGAACGACTGGGAAGGTACAATGTCAAGGATTTCACCGTCGAAACTGACGCCGGGAATGAAGCTTGCCAAGCCCGTGATGAACGAAGGCGGCTTCGTGATGATCGGTGAGGACGTCGTGCTCACCGAGACGCTCATCGGGAAGATCCAGGGCATGGGTCTGGACGGTGTTTACATCCATGGGGCATCGAGAGTCCTCCCACCCAAAGAGGAGATGCTTGCCGACCTGGAGAGACGATTCCGGAACGTCGAGGCAATGCCGCATATGGGCTTACTCAAGAAGGTGATTGCTGACCACATAGAGGGCTTGTATGAAGAGCATGGATCTGAAGACTCTCAAGGATAGGATCGAAAACATCCGGGACCTCGCCACCATCCCGGCGATCGCCGAGCGCCTCATGGAAATAGTCTCTGATCCGACGGTATCGGTTATCGAGATAAGCCAATTCATCTCGGGCGACCCGGTCCTTACGACAAAAGTCCTGAGGATGGTCAGCTCCCCCGTCTATGGCTTTCCCGGAAGGATCTCCTCGGTGAACCAGGCGGTGCTTCTCCTCGGCCTCAACGTGGTCAAAGGTCTCCTCATCGGCGTCACGGTCTTCGATCTCATGCAGAAAGCCATGATAGGTCTCTGGGAGCACTCCCTGGGATGCGCCACCATGGCGAGACTCATTGCGAAGAAGAAGGGGCTGAAAGATCCTGAAGAGGCAACTGTCTACGGTCTGGTCCACGACATAGGAAAGGTCATTCTCGCCCTGCAGTTCCCGTACGAATACGAAGAGATAATGAACGAGGCCCAGAGAAAAGGCGTCCCCCTTTATGAGGTGGAAAACGACTATTTTGCGACGACCCATGCGACAGTGGGCTCGTGGGTTGCGGGGCACTGGAATTTCCCGAAGCGTCTCGTCGACGTGATCGGGTACCACCACAAGCCCCAGCTCTCGAAGGTGGCGCCTATGGAGACGGCGATCGTCCATTTCGCCGATATCCTTCTGAGGGGCAAGGGGTTCGGTTTTGCGGGCGACTCAGCGGTGCCGCCGCTGGACTCTTCGGCCTGGGACCTGATCGACCTCACCGAAGGGGATATCAAGGCTGTCCTCGACGAGGCAGAGGAACTCTTGGAAGAAGTGGCAGAACTCTCCTTGGGAGACTGACTCACGTGACAGGCATGAAGACCGCAGTGCTGATTTCCCACGACGCAGGACTCGTGGCAGTGACCGAAAGGCTCCTCGAAAGGTTGTGCCGGGTGATCCCCTTCACGAATATCCAGTCGGCCCTCGACTACATCTACTCGATCGTCCCGAACCTGCTCATCGTCGATATGTCAACGCGCGACGAGCACATGATCGGCATTCTCAACACGCTGAAGGGGGACCCCATATTTACGCACCTTCCTGTGCTTGCGGTCGTGGAGGAACGGGCACCCCTGCCTGAGTGGGATACGGTTCTCATCGAAGATTACCTTTGGAAAAAGGCCATTCAGGAGGACCTGCCCCAGCGGGCGAAGCTCTCTATCCTCAGGTCGGAGAGGGTAGTGGAGGTCAATCCTTTGACGCGGCTCCCTGGCAACATATCCATCAATAAAACGGTCCAGGATCTCATAGACAAGGCGGTGATATTTGCCATCGGCTATGCGGATCTGGATAATTTCAAGCCCTTCAACGACCACTATGGGTTCAGCAGGGGAGACGAAGTAATCAAGATGACCGGCCGTCTGATCCTCAACGTCGTCAAGAACAGGCAGTCTAAGGGGAGTTTTGTTGGCCACATCGGCGGAGATGACTTCGTCTTCATCATGGATGCAGAACTGGTCGATGAAACGGCATCGGAAATCGTTGAGACCTTCGACAAGATCATTTCCACCTTCTACGATTCTGCCGAGAGGGAAGCGGGGAAAATCGTATCGAAGGACAGACAGGGCAATGAGAAGTCCTTCCCTTTCATGACGATCTCCATCGGCGTTACGAGCAACAGGAACAGGGTCTTCTCGCACTATGGGGAGCTGACCGAAGCCGTCTCGGAGATGAAACACTACGCAAAACACCACACGGGCAGCTGCTATCGCGTGGACAAGCGGCGCGATACCCAGGGTCGTCCTTAGGGGAGGCAAAAGGGTCGTTCCGCCACTAAAACGCAGGAATGCCTAGGGAGTCCCTCCTTTCGCGAAGCACCCCTCGAGTCTCTCGTTGAACTCTTCCAGACAGAAGGTGTACTCCTGAGTGCCGTAGCACTCTACGGCAAAGGAGGCGCAGACGCTTCCCATTCTCGCGCAGTGCTCCAGACCCTTGCCCCGGACCAGACCCGTCAGAAGTCCTCCGCGGTACGAATCGCCTGCTCCCGTGGGATCGAGCACCTGCCTGGCCTTGCCTGTGGGTATGCCCACTTCGCCCTCCGCGGTGAATATCCTCGATCCAAGGTCTCCCAGCGTCGTTATGATGGCCCCCGTGCGGCTCAGCAGGGCCTCTCTGCCGAGGCCAGTCTTGCTCATGATGAGGTCAAGCTCGTAATCGTTGGAGATGAGGATGCGCGACCCTTCGATGGCCTGTGCCACGTCCTCGGCCTTGAGCATCGGGAGGGACTGCCCGGGGTCAAAGATATACTCTATTCCCCTGGCCCTGCAGGCCCTCGGGTAATTCACCATGTCCTCGAGGTTTCCCGGAGAAACGATAAGGATGGTCTCGTCAGGGTCAAGGGCATCGAAATCGAGGTCCGACGAGTATCTCATGGCTCCCGGATTGAAGCCCGTGATCTGATTGTCGGAGAGGTCGGTGGTGATGTAGGCGCTCGCCGTAAGCTCGTTGTCAATAACCTTGATCCTGTCAACGGGTATGGCGTTTTTCTCGAACCACTCGAAGTACGGGTGATAGTCGCGGCCGATGGTAGCGGAGATAAGGGGTTTCTCTCCCATGAGCGTGAGGGCGTAAGCGATGTTGCCCGCCGTTCCGCCGAATTTCTCCCGCACCCCGTTCACTTGGAAGGCGACGTTCAACGAATGGATCTTGTCCGGAAGGATATGCTCGCGAAAATAGCCGGGGAAATCCATGATCCTGTCATACGCCAGGGAGCCGGAGACGATAATGGTCTTTTTCATAGTCCGCACGCCACCTCAAAGTCGTTCTCCATGAGACGGCGAAGCCATTCGCGAGGGCTGGGCTCGCTTGCCGGGGACGCGCACGTTCTCCGGTCGTGGAAGACGTGGTCGCTCGTGACGAGGCAGACCGGCCAGCCCGGCACACCGGGCGGAACACCCCAGTTATCGTTCATCCTGTAAGCAAAGAACCTGCTCTCGTCGCAGAAAAGGAGGTATGAGATGCCGCCGGACCTTATGGCGACCTTCTGGTTAAGCCATCCTTTGCCGCTGAAAAAGGCAACAAACTGGCGCAAGACCTCGGCTGTTTCTTCCACGTCACAGGAAAGAATCCCTCGCCTTCCCATACTCTCGACCTCGCCGGGCGGGCTCAAAAGCTCGTGCGTGAAGCTCCCCGCCCGAAAGGCGCGGGGCTTGCGAAAGCGCTCGTGAGTCAGATCAGCCCGCTTGAAAGAAAAATAGATGCAATGCTGACGAAAGTCAAGGAGTAATTGGCCCTTCGTTGTTAGCTCGTGCCCCATCCCTGTGCAGGCTCCTGCAAGGCGGAAGATAAGCCAAAAATGATTGACTTATGAGCGGCGCTCTGATAAAAGTTACAGAGGACCGAAGATGAAGGGCCCATTGCTGGGGGATCGTTCAATGGAAGGACAACGGACTCTGACTCCGTGAATGGGGGTTCGACCCCCTCTCCCCCAGCCAAATAAAATCAAGGGGTTAGCTAATAGCGGTTAGCCCCTATTTCTTTTTAGGGTCTTCTTATCCAACTCCTATCCATCGCAAGAGGCTTTACAAGACTTTTCTAGGTCAAAATAAGGGGCACCAGAAGGTGGCCCTCTTGATGGAATTATTGCTTTTGTTCCGTGGCC
>CAYZAF010000460.1:0-1938 GCA_964476435.1 uncultured Syntrophaceae bacterium | reverse complement strand
GCACGTCAGGTGGACCCAATTCTTTTCCGGGGAGGATCTCCCAAAAGTCCCCGCGGACGATGCGGCCCGGGAAAGGGGCGTGAGCCGGCCCTCGACCTACGATTGGGAGTTCAAGGACCGGGAAGGCGTCAAGAAAAGGTGTGTGGCCAGCGTCTCTTGCGTTCCTGAGACCGGCGTGACAATCATCACGTTGCTCGAGCTGACGGATATGCTGAGGCTTCAGAAGCAACTCATTCATGCCCAGAAGATGGAGGCCATTGGCACCCTCGCTGCCGGCATTGCCCACGATTTCAACAATCTCCTCACGGGAATCCAGGGCAATACCTCGCTCATGCTTCTTGAAGCCGGCGACAACGCCTCTTTCCGTGAGAGACTGGTAGGGATCGAAGAGCACGTGCGCAGAGGGGCTGAGCTGACGAAGCAGCTTTTGAGCTTTGCCCAGACCGGCAGATACCAGGTCAAGCCAATCAGCCTGAACGAGGCAGTGGAGAAAATGGCGGATATGTTCGGAAGGACGAAGAGAGAGATCGTTATTCATAAGAGCTTCGCCGAAGACCTCTGGACCGTAGAGGCGGATCAGGTGGAGATCGAGAGGCTCCTCCTCAACCTCTTCGTCAACGCGGCCCAGGCCATGCCCGGCGGCGGCCACCTCTACTTGACGACCGCCAACGTGGAGCTGAGCGGAAGGTACGTGCAGCCCTTCCAGCTGCCGCCCGGCAGGTATGTGAGGGTATCTACGACGGATACGGGCATCGGCATGGATGAGCAGACCAGGGCGAGGGTTTTTGAGCCCTTCTTCACGAGCAGGGAGACCGGGCAGGGCACGGGCCTCGGGCTCGCATCCGCCTATGCCACGGTCAAAGGACACGGTGGCATCATCAATGTTTACAGCGAAAAGGGCAGGGGAACCACGTTCGACGTATACCTCCCTGCCTCGAGCAAGGAGAAGGAAGCCGGGGGGAAGGACCCTCCGGAACCGGAATTAAGGGGGAGCGAAACCATCCTCCTCGTGGATGATGAGCCATCCATCCTCGATGTGGGAGCGCAGCTTCTCGAAATGCTCGGATACAAGGTCTTCACGGCGGCGAGCGGCTTGGGGGCGGTTCAGGTTTTTACCAGGCAGAAGGAAGAGATCGACGTGGTGATCCTTGACATGATCATGCCGCACATGGGAGGCGGCGAGACGTTCGACATGCTGAAGGCCATTGATCCCAACGTAGTCGTCATCCTATCGAGCGGCTATAGCATGACCGGAGAAGCCAACGAGATCGTGGAGAAGGGGTGCAAGGGTTTCATTCAAAAGCCGTTTACTCCGGCGGAGCTCTCCAGGGTAATCAAAGAAGCCCTCAAGAAAGACTGAGCTTCCGGCGCTGACCCGTCAGAACGGAAGGCTCGCTCTCGCTCCAGGAGCAGTACTCTGGGGTGTCGTCACTCCCGCTTTCCACTGAGGGAAACTTCCCTACCAGGTATTGTCTCTTCTGACTACCAAGACCCAAGCTTTTGAAAGAGGAGGCCCCCGTCCGCTTTCGAAGGCTGTTCCTTCCGATTCGCTTGAGCGCTTCCGGTGCTGACCCGTCTAAACGGAAAGACTCGCTCACGCTCGATTGCGTAACCACCCGCGGCCCCGTAAGCGTGGTGGCCGCTGGTTCCTGCCCTTCCGTTTCTCCGTGTGGTGCTCCGCAAACAAGAGCGCCCTACCGCTACTATGTGCCCCGGAATCAGTCGCGTGGATTATGGAGAAGCCCCGCACCTTCCTGGCGCGGGGCTTGCCTTCCGGTACCAACACGCTCGTCTTTTCGTGACGGGTACCCCAGCCCCTTTAAGCGATGCGAATCGAGAAGGAACAGCCTTCCCCGGACGGGCAAGACAAGGATTCGGCGGTAGTGGTGCCTTTGCGGCCCCAGAATGGGGCCGTGTTTGTAAACGCTTTTTCATCGC
>CAYZAF010000459.1:0-10353 GCA_964476435.1 uncultured Syntrophaceae bacterium | reverse complement strand
ACCATCCCGTGGCGAGCTTCGAGATGCGGGCCGCCGACTTCGGGCCGCTCCGTTTCTCCCCTTTCGCGTCGAGCCACGCCTTCTCCGCGAAGTAGGCGCAGCTGGCAAATCCCGCTTCCGGATAGATCTTTGCGAGCTGAGAATATGAGAGGGCAGTGAGAAAACAGACGATCAACGCGAGGACGATCCCTATCCACATGTCGTTCGCCACGGACGCCCCGGAGGGCGCAGTTGCCGCTGCCTGAAGCTGATACGTGATCCATAAGAATGCGCCGGGTGCGATCAGGGCCATGGCGTTCATGCTTGCCCCGACCAGACCCAGCTTTGCTTTTATGATACCCCCTCCTGCTCCGTTACTACTTGCCATAACACACCCCCTTAGGTCGTTCTCGAAAAAACCTTTCCATCGTACTGCCTCCTTTCCCTTTTCTCCCTCGCCAATGCCCGCGTTGTGCCGGGGGTTGACCCTTCTGATTCTCTTCTGCTCTGGTGTTTCTTGGTGCCTGTTCGGCCAGGCGGGTGTGCGTCGATGCATTTAGGGGGGGCCCGGGCGTCGACGCCCGAGCCCCTGGGAGGAGAGAACGCCCTTGGTGAATCGGGGGGGCGCCCTCAACCAGACTGACTCTCTCTTCTTTTTGTTCCTGCCTCCATTGCCTTTCCGCGGGAGGGTGCCTTCCCTTGCAAATAAGCACCTCCCGTTGCCTCTCGCTGTGATCCTTTTTCAGCGTGGGCACCTGCTTAAGCGAACAAAACAGAATGGCGCCTTTTCATCCGTCATGGAAGAAAAGACGCCTTCGTCTTCAAAAAAAATGGCGTTCCCCTTAGAACGCCGTCGTCGCCTTACACCTCATCGTGTACCCTACTATATAATACAAGTAAAAACCCATCGATCTTGGTAACCTACTTGGATATTGCCTTCTCGCCCTTGAGCATCTCGTATTTCTCCTTGATCTTGCTGCGCGTCTTCACGACGCTCACGTGGGAGACGCCCAGCGCTTTCCCGATCTCTCTCGTGGTCATGCCCTCGAGGCAGAGAAAGAGCACCTCCTTCTCCCTTGCGGTCATGCCCCTCTCCATCGCCTCTATCTGGAGTGCCCCCTCGAGGTAGTCATAGCATGCAAGATCATCCGCAAAGAGCATCTCCTCCATTCCGTCCTCGTCCATGATGCTGCTCATGGTCACGAGCATTGTTCGATCCTGGTTCTTCCGCAGATAGTTCTTAAGATGAAAATAGCAGCCCTGGAGGATGTAGCTGTCGGTCTTGTCGTCGAGGCCGCCTGCCTCCAGCCGGCTCCACACCTGGATGAGCGCTTCCTGGAAGAGGTCCTGCTCACCGATAAAGGAAGAGTGCGGATTAAGTCTGTGGGTGATCCTCCTCAATGTACGGGAGAGCCTTCCCACCATGGCCTCGAACAGCACGGTCCTCTCAGTCATCGTCTCGACCCTGCCCTGCAGAAGACCCCTCGACACGTCCGTCTTACCCGCCTCGACGGGGAGCCTCCTTTCTCAAAATCCCCGTCACCAAAAAAGAAAGGCGGCTCTTGCCCGCTTAAAGGGGGCAAAAGACGCCGGAGTCTCGGGTACATGAGGAAACGCCGTCCCTCGCCGGGACGTCTTTTCCGCATCGCACGTCTCTGTGCGTGCAGTCAGTGTACGGACATACAAGTAGATGAGTCAACGCCTTGGTAACGTCTGGTTAGCGTCTCTTAGTCGCTCCATTCGGAGGCAGGCAGGGGGAAGCGCGGATGGGAAAGCGCCCTGTGAGGGAGGTCCATTTTGCCTCTTGACACGAACCATTTCTCGGCCTAAACTCGGTTCTACGGAAAAAACGGTTTGGCGATCGTAAGATGAAGGAGACGCCATGAGCGGTATTTTCGGATTCAGCGGCAGGGGGAATGCCTTCGTAGAAGTGAGGACCGGTCTTGAAAACCTCTCTCACCGGGGGCAGGAGAGTTGGGGCATCGTTTCGGGCCTGAAAGACGGCTCGTTTTCCGAGGTAAGGAGAACGGGATCAGTGTTTCAGTCGCACCAGGTGAACCGGCTCCATTTTGGCTCGGTTGCCATAGGTCAGGTCCGTTATCCCACCGCAGGAGAAGCAACCGAGCGCAATTCCCAGCCCATAGTGGGGAGCTTCAAGAAAGAGAGGATCGCCCTGGTCCACAACGGTCATATACCGAGGTACAAGCAGTTGATGGAGGGCATCGGCGGCCTGTTCCAGACGGATACGGACTCCGAGCTCATCCTCCAGATGATCGCCCGCGAAAAAGGCGAAGATCTGATCGATCATGTGAGGAAGACCCTCACGGCCTTGAGCAGCCACGCTGCCTTCAGCCTGATAATCCTCCACAGGGGAAGACTGGTAGCGGCCCGGGATCCCTTCGGATTCCGGCCCCTTTCGTACGCGAAGAGGGGAGAAGAAGGGGACTACGAATGGGCTATCGCGTCCGAGACGTGCGCCTTCCATGACCGTTTCGACTGGGTGGGGGACGTGGAGCCAGGGCAGATAGTAACGATCGAGGGAGAGGAGCTGAGGATCGTCCCCTTTGCCGCGCCTGACCCCCGCCCGTGCGTCCTGGAGTGCCTCGACTACGCTTCCCCGGCCAGCCAGGTTTTCTCAAGGAACATTTACGAATTCCGCGAGCATGTGGGGGCGCGTCTCGGGACTCACGAAACCCATAGAGCGGACATGATCGTCCCCATTCCCCGGGCTGCCATCCCTGCCGCCCTGGGCTTCCACGCCGCGACCCAGCTTCCTTACAAAGAGGCCATCAGCACTGTCGGGGAAATCGGCAGGATTTTCATCATCTCAAAGGAAAAGGAGAGGCTCGAGAGAGCGGAGAAGAAGTTCCAGATCAACCGGGACCTGCTAAAAGGCAAAGAGATCATTCTCGTGGACACGCTGCTCGTTCGGGGGTCCACAGCCCTCATACTCATTCCCAAGCTCCGCGAGGCAGGGGTAGCCAAGATTCATTTCCGCCTCACTGCTCCCCCGCCGCGCTTCCCCTGCTACATGGGCATGGCCATGGCCAAGCCGGGAGAGCTGATGGCCGCCAACAGGACCGATAAACAGGTGAAGAGCCTCATCGGGGTGGATACCTTTCAATACCTGAAGACCGAGGAGCTAAGGGAGTTTACCGGAACCCACTTCTGCGACGCATGCTTCAGCGGGAATTATCCCTTTCCCGTGTGACGGTGCGCGCGCGCATTTCTCAAGAGTGAAGCTCCCCGCCCACAGGGCTTATGCTTCCCGGAAAGGAATAAAGCCCAATTCATGGCGCTCCTCGACCCCCGCCCATAGGGCGGGGCTTGCGGAGCGCTCCCGGCCAACGGGTAGCGCGATGCGGCCCCTCTTAAGGCCCGTCTTCTTCGACGGGCTTCAGGTGCACGTCGACGCGCTCCGGGGTCAGCCGGTAGCCGGCGCCTGAGACCACGTCGATGCCGAGGCAGACGAGCCCGCCGGGCAGCAGCACATCGGCTGCCGAACGGGGAGAGAGGCCGGAGTGCAACGATAGGGTCTCCGTCTCATAGCCGGTCCTTTCGATGGTAAGGGTCTCGTCCTTGTTTCGCTTCAAGGTAAAGGTGCAGGGGGTACTGCACGCCGTGCCGTCAGCGGTGGTGATCAACGCCCCGGCAGGGGTCGTGTTGCAGGTAATCACTTGCGAGGTGCCATGGGCAATAAGCCCGCACCCTGCTGCGGCAAGTACTGTCAAAACTGGTATCAGTGCCTTCATTCTACCTCTTCTTTGACCAACGTCCGAAGTCTTAAAGCGCCTCGCCTTCTTTTGTGCGGCCTTTTAGCCTCACGTAGAGCAAACCCGGCTACAGCGCCTGGAGATTAATATAGGGGCAACTGATACTGCTGTCAATGGGGGGTAGCATAACAAAAGCATCCTCCCGTCCGCCTCCCTAAAAGCCGAAGGACAAAAACGGGCATTTCCGAGCGACATGCAGTCTTTTTGGCCAAATACCACCACCTGACTTTCAAATCTCGTTGAAAGGAAAGCACACATGGTGTACTCTACTTATCGATCCGATAAGACATTCGAAACGGGGTTAAGTCGATGACCGTTCCGGAAAAGCGCGGAGAGGACGTAGAGAAGCTGTGGCAGCGCATGGATCCCACGGAAAGGGAGATTATCCTTTATTTCGCCCACGCGGCGCAACCGGTCTCGGTAGACACCCTCAGTTCCCTGTCCGACGCGTCAGCGGTGACGGTGCTCAACGTCATGGAGCGGCTCAGGCGAAAGGGCATAGCATCGGAAAAAAAGGGGTTCGGCAAGGGCATTTTTTTCTTGCGCGACCCGGGCCTGGCAGCGTTCGTGAAGGCACACATATCGGAAGACGACATGCGGCGGGTCGCCAGAAGAATCGTCGACTATTCCGGTGAGTCGCAGGCAGAAGGCGTTGACAGAATACTCTTTCTCGCGGATCTGTATTGCAAGCTGGAATCGGGGGAAGGACTCGATCTCATCAAGAAAGGGGCCGACATTCTCGCCGCCTCCGGACAGAAGGCAAAAGCGGCTACCCACTACGATCACATTCTGAAGTACTTCTCCCAAAGGTCACCCACCTCGGAGCAGGCAGGCCTCTTCCTCGACAGCGTCATCGGCAAGATCTACATGATGATGCATCGACTGCCCGTCCACGAGCAGATACCTCTTTTGGTGAAGGCCCAGGAGATCGCGCGCCGGTACGAGATGTGGGACCGCCTGGCGAGGATAAGCCTCCGCCTGGGCCGGGCTCTCCAGGATGCGGGACAGGACAGGAAGGCATCCAGATACATCAGTGATTTCTTGAGGCTGTCGCGGAAGGTCGGAGATCCTGCGATGCTGAAGGCCACGTCCCATTCTCTGAGCGAATACTTTGCCTTCAAGGGCAAGTTTTTCGAGGCGACGCGCTGCTACGAGCAGATGGTCGGGGACCGGGAGGAATTCGGGAACGACGAGGAGGTCCTGATGGCCAGCCAGCTCGTCGGGTTCAGCCATGCCCACTGCGGGAGGATCTCGAGGGGGCTCGGCATGATCGACGCGGTGCGAATCAAGGCCGAGCTCCTCGGTTTTCCCGAGGTAGTCCACTACTGTGATCAGGCAAGCATCATCGTGCTGCTCACGATACGGAGGATACCAGAAGCAGACTTTTACGTGCGGAGGCTCTCGTCTTTCTCCAACGAAGAGCTTGGACCGGTCTTGGCCTGGGCATTGTGCGACCACAAGGCCTTTATCCTCTGCTCCAAAGAAGACTACGAGGGCGCCTTTGCCCTCGTCAAGGAGGGGGTGGAGCATTCCCGGGCCTCGGGCCGCACGCACAACCACTACCAGTGGAATTTCGAGACCCTGAGCATTCTCGAATCGAAAGGGTTCTTTTGTCCGGAGATGAATCTCGATTCCCTCATTCAGAGGGTACTCGACCTCGATGACATCCACTTGAAAGGGATAGCCCTGAGATACCGGGCCCTTCGGAACATGGAGGCCCTCCATTCGAGAAGCAGGATACTCACCGACCTCTTGAGTAGCGAGAAGTACCTGAAGCGCTCCGGCGCTGAAATCGAGCTGGCCCGCACGAGGATTGCCCTTGGGAGGTATTTTCTGAAGAACGGCGAGACAAAGATTGCCCAGGTCCACCTGTCAAAGGCATGGCAGTTCTTCTCGACCATAGATCGTAACCTCTTTCCCGTAGACCTCCTCGACGTCATGCCTCAAGAGCAGAAGGTGGAGGTCATGGTGGAAAGGATGACGAAGATCAACGAATCCCTGGGGACGATCAGGGATATGTCTTCCTTTATCGAGAGGGTCATCAATGTCGCTATGGATTTCACCATGGCCATGCGCGGCCTCTTCCTGGTGAACGAACCGGGCGGGTCCAGGGTCCTCGCCACGCGGAATCTCGATCCCTCCCTCTTCAAGACGGAGAAATTCAAACAGGTCAGGGAGTTCATGACAGGCACGATAAGCAAGGGTGCGGAGCTCGTTCTGCCCCAGCCCGGCAGGAGAGGAGCAGCCCCAGACGGAGAAGACGGCTGCAATCCGGTCATCTGTATGCCCGCAAAGCTGGGGGACGATATCGCAGGATACCTTTGCCTTGAGGGGCGCATCGGCAACGAGCCCTTCCCTCAGAACCAGATCCCCTTCCTGAGAATGCTTTGCAGCCAGATAGCCGTGGGTCTTTCCAATATCAGAATCTACGAGGAACTGAGGGACCAGCGGGATCGTCTGGAAGACGAGGCGGTCTTCTACAAGAGAGAAATGGGGCTCGTGGGCCCGGCTGCCATGATCGTCGGAAAGTCCGATGGGATGAAAGTGGTTCTGGACCAGATAGAGCAGGTGGCCCCAACGGACACCTCGATACTCATCCTCGGGGAAACAGGGGTAGGCAAAGAATTGGTGGCCAAGGCTATTCACAGCCTGAGCGACAGGAGGGACGGCCCCTTTATCCCTGTCAACCTCGCGGCTCTTCCGCAGGAATTGATCGCCAGCGAGCTTTTCGGCCACGAAAAGGGGTCCTTCACCGGCGCAAGCGACACGAGCAAAGGAAGGTTCGAGCTTGCAGACGGGGGCACGATCTTCCTCGACGAGATCGGCGACCTGCCCACGAGCATTCAAGTGAAGCTTCTCCGGGTGCTCCAGGAAGGGACGTTCGAGCGCCTCGGAAGCGCCAAGCCCATCCACTCGGATTTCAGGGTGATCGCAGCCACGAACAAGGACCTGGCCGCAGAGGTGGGCAAAGGGGCTTTCAGGCAGGATCTCTACTATCGCTTGAACGTCTTTCCCATCCACGTGCCTGCCCTGAGGGATAGGAAGGATGACATAGCCCGCCTGGCCCATTACTTCATCGAGAAGTTCGCGAAGAAAATGGGAAAACGGTTCAGGCCGCTGCACCCGGACGAATTGAGAAAACTGGTGGAATACCACTGGCCGGGGAACGTCAGGGAGCTGGAACATTTCGTCGAGAGGGCGGTCATACTCTCTCACGGAGTCGTGATCGGTTTTTCAAGCCTCAAGCATCCCTCAAGCGATCTTCCATCGGATGAGGACCGGCCCATAAGGCCTCTTGAGGACGTCGAGCGAGAGTACATCAGAAAGGCGCTCAATGCGACTGGCTGGAGGGTGAGCGGGCCGAAAGGGGCAGCCTCTCTTTTGGGCTTCAAGACCTCTACCCTGCGCTTTCGTATGGAGAAGCTCGGCATCAAGAAACCATCCGTCTAGGCCTCCCCATGGGTCAGCTGTCCAGCGCAAGGGGTGTCAGTGAGTCTCCCTATCTCCTCAAGAACATTGCGTTCCTTCCGATAATCTCTATGTGAGGCCGTGTCCCTTCAGTCGGATAGCTTCGGCTCTTCGGGACACAAAAGCCAATGAGCCCCGATCACGGTAGCCGCATTCTCGTTGCGCTGCCTGAGAAGGCGCTCACGCACGAGGAAAGAAGCCTGATGTCACCTGAGGCGCTGAAGAGTCCGATCGATCTGACAATGGAAGACGCACCGGTGCATGATGGCACGTATATGGCTATCCCTCCGGGCGCCATCATACCGGGAAGCCTGCCGAAATTCAAGATCTATGTGCCTTTGCCGAGCGGTCAATACCTACTTTGGGCGTCAGACGGCAATAGGGTCAGCCCGGATCAGCTGGCAAGACTCTCAGCGAGCGGGCAGAAGGAAGTCTATGTCGCGCTCGATGAAAAGGTCAAGTACGAAGAGTATCTTGAGAACCACCTGGGGCTTATTCTTGAGAGCTCTGGCCCGTCCGACGAGCAGAAGGCTGCTATATTCAGCATGGTTTCCACCAATGTGGTCAAGGACGCCTTTGAGACGTCCCTGGGCATGGGCTCCATGGGTGCGGATGTCCTAGGGCGCACGCAGGCGATGATCGAACGGGCCATTATCTTCATAGCCGAATCAAAATCGCTCGAGGCGCTTGCGAAGATGGTGGGTCACGACTACAAGACCTACGAGCACTCGACGAAGGTATTATGGTTTACGATGGCGTTTTTGAAGGACAACCCGGACATCCTGGAGGGTATCCGAGCAGGGTCAGGGAATCCCGATCAAGAAGGGAAAGCAGAGATACTGAAGCCGTGCGGCGTCGCGGCTTTGCTTCACGACATCGGCAAGGCCCTCATCTCGCAGGAGTTACTCAGCAAAGTCGAGCCGCTCACCCAAGCCGAATGGGAGATCATGAAGCGTCATCCTCTCAATGGCTTGGCCATGCTTCTCGATACGGACGTTCCCCTTTTTGTGAAGAAGGCCGTATTGCAGCATCACGAGGATTTCCACGGCGGCGGCTATCCCATGGGGCTGGAAGGAGGGAACATCACTGCCCTTGCCCGGGTGCTCCGGATAATAGATGTGTTTGATGCCATGACGTCGAGGCGTCCTTACAAGGGGGCGGTGCCCGCCCTGAAGGCAGCTGAGATCATGGTGGGAAACAGAACCGACGGGGGTAATGGAGCGGACGAGCCGGACCAGCGCGACCAGGGTATGCAACGATGCTTTGACCCGAAGATCCTCCGCAAGTTCATCGTGTTTCTCGGCCACGCGAGACTGAGTCTATAGCGCTTCCTTCGCTCTCTCCCCTTCAGAAGAAGATAAAGTCATCGGTTTTCGCGCGCTAGCGCTGGTTCTTCTCCTTCCCCTTCGTGAGAAACTGCCCCAAGAGAAACCGCGCTTCCTCTGATGAGACCGCGATCGCGGCAAGACCCGATTCGAGCGCGAGCGCCCCGTCGAACCCCTCACCCTGAGACCGGTCGAGCAGCTCCAGCTCCAGTCTCGTTGCCACCGGGCTGAGGGCGGAAAGATCGGTCGCCCACTCTGTGGCCCTCTTAATGAGGTGATCGTTTTCGATCACCTGGTTGACGAGACCGATCCGGCAGGCTTCGTCGGCGCTGACAATGGAGCGGAAAAGGATGAGCTCCGACGCCTTCGCTCGTCCTACGGTTCTTACGAGCCTTTCAGTGCCGCCAAAGGCGGGTATGATGCCGAGACCCAACTCGGGAAACCCTATTCTCGCTTTTGTGGAGGCCAGCCGGAAGGTGCACGCCAGGGCAAGCTCGAGCCCGCCCCCCATAGCGAATCCGTTTATCGCGGCTATGGAAGGCTTCCCTATCCTCTCCAGTCTATTGAAGACCGATTGCTGAAAACGGGAGGCGACCCAACCGCTCTGGGTATCGAAGCCCAGAAGCTCATTGATATCCGCTCCGGAGACAAAGGCATTCCCTGCCCCGGTCACGACGAGGACCCTCACATCCTTGTCCGCGGCTGCTTCGATGAGGATCTCGTCGAGCCTCCTGAAGACAGCCAAGCTCAGAGAGTTCTTCATTTCCGGGCGGTTCATCGTAATCCAGCCCACTCGGTCTTCTTTCCTGTAGAGCACTACCTCCCGAGACATATGGTTCGTCCTCCCCGCTTCTATGACTTTGTCAATGCCGACTCTCTGGCTCATTCTTTTTCCCTTCTCATGCATCGATCTTCCTAAAAATCAAGGGGATTGCGACCATCCCCCAGCGTTTCCCCCTCTCGCGCGGACAGATGCTGACCGCAATCAGTTACCTGCCCTCCAGCACGTCCCTCGCAATGAGCTCGATGACAGTATCGGAGACCGTCCATTTTCTCAGACTCGATTCCCTCTTGATCCTGGCGGTGATCTCTGCCACCTGCTCCTTCGTCGCGGTGAGACCGAATTTCGCCAGCTTCTTTGCAACGACCCCGGCGCCAGTTCCCTTACCGACCACCACGTCGAACCCTTTTCTGCCGATCAGCTCGGGCAGATACGTCTGGAATGGCCGTTCACCCGAGGCGGCCAGGCGCTCTACCACGTAAACGACCATGCCCGATTCGAAGGTGAATTCGTTATCGCCGACGACAGGCTTGTTCCTCGCGATGGGGATCTTCGTCATGTCGGCGACCATCTGGGCAAGGGGATAGAGCTTCTCCAGCTTCACGCCTGTGTCCACGCCGAGGAGGAGCTCCAGGTTAAGGGCAACCTCCTCTGTTGCCGCATTGCCGGCCCTCTCCCCAAGGGCATTGATCGAGGTGTGGACAACCGATGCGCCTGCCGATACGGCTGACAGCATGATCGAGGTGGCCAGCCCGTGATCGTTGTGACAGTGCATCTCGATGGGCGTGCCCGGTACCCATGACTTCATCATTCGCACGAAGTTCGCGATCGCCCAGGGCAGGCTCGAACCGTGGGTGTCTGCGATAACCACGTGATCCGCCCCGCCTTCGTTGACGATGCCCTTGAAGAGCCTCTCCACGAACGGCAAGGGAGCCCTCGCGGTATCCCAGGGCATGACGGTCGTGAACAGGCCGTTCTTCTTTGCGTGGGCAGTGGTCTCCACGTACATCTTGTACATCTGGTCCGC
>CAYZAF010000458.1:0-15379 GCA_964476435.1 uncultured Syntrophaceae bacterium | reverse complement strand
GGGCCTACCTGCTGTATCTGCTCCACGATGGCGCGCATGCTGTCGGATTTGCCGATGAGCATGGCAGCGGGGCTGGCGAACCCCATCTCCCTTTTATAGAAGACTGCTTCCTCTTCGAGGCGGTCCCTCTGCTCCTTCAGCTCTTCGTATATGCTGATATTGGAAAGGCCGACGGCTATCTGGCTGCAGAGCATCCCTACAAAGGGGATGTGGTCTTCTGAGAAGGGCTCGTTGCCTATCCTCCCGTCGAGACAGAGGTACCCTATGGTCTCTCCGCCGAGCTTCGCGGGCATGCATATGAGAGGGTCAGCGCCGGCAGGCCAAGGCGCGCGACCGGAGCCGTTGTTCACCGGAGGCGCCACCAGCTCCGCTCCCTTGTTTATGGTCCCGGTGATGAATTCCCTCACCTGCTTGAACTGCTCGGTCTGGAACAGGGAAGGATCGAGGTTGCGGCTGGCGATGATTTTCAGCCCGCCGGCTTCCCTCACGACGAAAGCGCCGCGCATTGCCATGGTAAAATCCATGGCTGCGTTGATCACCCTTTCGAGAAACGAAGACCTGTCTTTGATGGTGCCCAGGGACTCGTTGATCCCCTTCATCCTCTCTATCATGAGCTTGATTTTCTGCTCTTCCGGCAGGATGCCGAGAAGGTCATCGGGGAAGAGGCCCCTGTCCACGGTAGAGAGGAAGCCGAGGGCTTTTGAAAGGTGAATCTGGGCAGTCCTCGTTTCGCCGCAGGCGAGATAATGTTCCCCCAGAGCGATCCGCGTCCGCGCCAGCTCAATCTCGGCGCCGGAATGTCTGAGGCACCTCTCGCTTCCGGTCAGGTCCGCAACGATGCTCTTTCTCGCCTTTCTGCCCATGTCGCGGATAGCCCTGAACCTGAGCGCCACGCCTTTGACAAAAAGGTCGTCCCAGTCTACGATGCGGTCGATGAGGGAGCTGAAGTTGAGCTCCTCGAGGAAGAACCCCTTTGACTCCAGGGTCCTCAGCGTCTCGAAGTCCCAGGGGTATATGTTATGGGAGCGCCCCATGGAGCGGGAGAGCTCCACTTTCCTTTTCATGCATTCGAAGGCTTCCTCATATTTTCCTTTCAGGCTGTAAATATACGCTTTGTGATCGCACAGAGCCTCGGAGACGAAAGGCCCCAGGATCGCTTCATCGAGAGAAGAGAGCCTTTCGATGTACACTTCCGCTTCGGTGATCTTGCGCAGCTCGAGGAGCACGAATGCGCTGGCCTGGTCGCAGTAGTTGACCACTTCCTCGAAATTGAGGAGATCAGCTTTGATCCGGACCGCGTCGATCATCCCCAGGCCCCTGGAGATCCTTCCGCTCAATCCATGGCTGAACCCGACTATCTGGCTCGCCATCAGCATCTCCTCATCGTCGCCGAACTCTTCCCGCTCTCCCACCACCTCCTCATACCGCCGCGCTGCCTCCAGGAACTGCCCTTTCCAGGCGAAATATTCGCTCACTGCGAGGGCGACCGCCTTCAACGCGTCACGGTCCCCGATCCTCTCAAGGAGGCCCAGGGAGTTCTTCACGTACCTGGAAGCCTGCTTGTGCTGTCCGGCATCCTGAAGGGCCCGGCCGAGCCAGAGGCCTATCCGCGCGGCGCGGTCCCACATCCTGTGCTTCTGCGCTACTTTATGGGCCCTGGTGAGGAGACGCACCTGCTCCTGGAGGGGCATTCGATGCATCATGATGCGGACCATGCCCACGGTGCTGTCGAGAAAGAGCCGGGCCTGCTCAAGCCTTGGCATGCGGTTCGAGAAATAGCGCAGAATGTGATCGTAATACTGGGCTGCCTTCGTTTTGCGGCCTGAACGGCTCAGGGCGTCGGCAGCGCTCTTGATCACCTCGAGTCCTTCTTCCGAATCCCCGAGCTTCTTGTACAGATCGGCGAGGAGAAAGGTCTTTTCGTCCTTTTCCAGGTCCAATCCGGAGCAGTAGTCCACTACCCGGTAGACAGCCTCCCTCGTGGTCCCTTCCGCATTGAGTACCCGTACGTGATTTGCGAACTTGCCCTCCCGCAGGCAGTAGAGGCCCCTGGCGAAGCCGTTCTTCTCGAAGACCACTCCCCGGCGCTTCAGCTTCGTCATGACGTTCAGGGTTGCCACTGCCGAGGCGTTGCAAAGGGAGGCAAGGGCATCCACCGGGACCGGCTGGGCAGCGTAGGCAAGGTAGAGCACGATGTCTTTGGAAGGCTTATCGAGACGTTCCCAAAGACGTTCCATTTCCAGGGCGGAATCTATGCGCTCGTCAACCATGGCGATCGGGAGAAAGAGTGTCGGTAAAACCATTATATAAGGATCGGAACGGCGCACGCAAGGAAAATATTTAACGTTAAAGAGCCGATTTAACGCTATTTCGTCAATTCATGATCAACTACAGATCGGTTTTTCCGATTTTCCCTGAGCATTGTCGCCCTGATTGCAGGGATGGCACATTTGTTGCCTCCCTGCAAGGGGAAACGTCAATATGATCGACATGCGGAGGTGACTTAAAAATGGGATCGCCGAGATTCGATTTGACGGACAAAGTGGCTATCGTAACGGGCGCAGGACGCGGGATAGGACGGGCCATCTCCCTGGCCTTCGCCCAGGCAGGCGCTGACCTCGTGGCTGCGGCCAGAACCCTCTCCGAGATAGAGGAGACGGCTGAGATGGTCCGCGACGAGGGGAGAAAAGCAATAGCAGTGCCGACGAACGTCCGGAGCGTGGACCAGGTCACCGATCTGCTCCACACGACTCTCGATGCCTTCGGCCGCGTGGACATTCTTGTGAACTGCGCCGGCGGCATCCCCGATGACATCACTCCCGTGTTCGACCGGTACGTCCTCAATACCAGTCCGGAAGAATGGATGGCAGAGATAGATCTCAATCTCAACAGCATCTTTTACTGCTGCAAGATCATAGGCGGGACAATGGTGAAAAGGAGAAAGGGGAGCATCATCAACATCAGCTCCGGCATGGGCCTCGGCGCTTTTCCCGGAGGCGCGGCTCCTTCCGTGGCCAAAGCGGGCGTCATCCATTTCACGAAGACCCTGGCCCTGGAATGGGCGCCTTTCAATGTGCGCGTCAATTGCCTCGCCCCGGGGTTCACCGACACCCCTTTGACCGCGAAGGGGTGGGAAGTGCACCCCGAGTCGCGAAAGGCCGCCCTGAAAAACATCGGCCTGGGAAGGTTCGCGACCCCTGAAGAGATGGCTTCCGTCGTTGCCTTCCTCGCCTCTCCGGCAGCGTCCTTTATTACGGGGGAGACGATATTCGCGAGCGGGGGGCAGCTGTCGATGGTGCCGCCTGGATGGACGACGGATTACTGGAAAAAGGAGAAGAGGTAGAGCGCTCCAGCCACCAATCTATCGCTTAAGGAGGGAATCCATTATGCCGCACTGGGTAACGAAAGAAGGGGAAGAATTTGATTGGAAGGGGTTTCAAAAGCACATGAATTTCTCCGACGAGGAGATCGAGGCGTGGAAGAACGATCCTGCCAAACGGGAGGGCGCCATAAAGATGTGCAGCCCTGAGATGCAAAAAAAATGGTTGATCGTGGAGGTCGTGAAATCCCATGGCTGCGCAAACGGGTTAAAGGTGGGGGACCGCCTTTACTTCAAAGGAATAGGCAACCTGGACCCGGAGAGAAGCAGCCACTGGTGCGGCCACAACATGATGCATCTCCCGCTCATCCAGGACGCATGCCACAATCTGGTGATGCAGGGGAAAGATCCCAACAGCGAGCTGTTCCCCAACCATTTCTCGTGCGTGGACACCACGAACAAATATGGCTGGGGATATGTGGAAAACAAAGCATACATCGTTGAGGAGGAGGATCTGGATAAGCTGGACCAGGTCAAGTAGCGACTCCCGACGAAAGAAAGAAGGAGGTTCACGATGGGTCTAGGCCATTTCGTATCGAAGACAGCCGGAGGTTTTGATTGGAAAGGCTTTCAGGAGCACATGGGGTATTCTGACAAGGAGCTGGAAGCCCTGCAGAAGGATCCCGTGAGGTCGAAATATGTCCAGACAGTCTGCAGCCCAGAAATGCAGGACAAATACCTCGTCGCTGAAGTCGTCGAGTCGCACGGCTGCATGGCCGGCATGAAGCCGGGGGACCGGTTGTACTTCAAAGGGATGACCGTGATCGATCCCGAGAGAAGCGACGGCTGGTGCCCTTACATATACAACACCTACTGGTTCGCGGGGGGCGCCCGCAACATGGTCAGGCAGGGCCTCGATCCGAACAGCTTCTATGTAGCTTATTCAGGATGCGCCGACGTGGGTGCGGAGAACGGCCTGGGGCGCGTCGTCTACAAGGTCTTTGTGGTGCACAAAAGCGAATTGGATAAGCTCAAATAGAAGGTCCGCGAAGGGGTCCTAAAAGGAACGAGAGACGCCGGATTTGTTGAGGCTTATTTCGAAAAGGTCTAAAATCGAAAAGAGGGAGGGGGAGAGAATGAGAACAAGATGCGCGCTAGGCATGGCTGCTGTTGTTATCCTTGTCGTTCTATCGGGGATCGGTTGGGCCGAAGGCCCGAAGACACTCAACATAGGCGTCTGCGTGCCTTTGACGGGCCCAGCGGCAAATATAGGCATCAATCACTTAAATGCCGTGCAGATGGCCATAGAAAACCAGAACGCAAAGGGTGGAGTTACCATCGGGAATCAGAAGTATCTCCTCAAGGAGGTGGCCCGCGACACCAAGTTCGATCCTGCGGTCGCGAAGACAGCCACCGAGGACCTCGTATTCGACAAGAAGGTGAAGGTTATTTTCGGGACCACGCCAGTGGAGACGTCGAGCATGCAGACCGTCACCGAGCCGAACAAGGTGATCCTCTTCGTCATGTCCCCGACCCCCATGCATACGGGTCCGGACAAGCCCTACACCTTCTCCGACGGCGGACTTTTCGCCAAGATGTACACCCTGGGAGGCCTCTATATCAAGAAGCACTATCCCCAGGCGAAAAAGGTGGTCTCCGTGCACCCGGACCTTCCGGATGTGCCCCTCTTCATAGACACGGAGAAGAAGATAATGCCCTATTTCGGCTTTGACTGGCTCGGTTTGGAGAAGTTTCCTATGGGCACCACGGATTTCTCGACGTTGGCGGCCAAGGTACTCGAGAAAAAGCCCGATATCGTGGATACGGCAGGCTGCGGACCATCCATTGGAGGCATATCGGCGGTTCTCGTGAAGCAGCTCCGCCAGGCAGGCTTCGAAGGCCTTGTCTGGATGCCCCTCGTGCCTCCGCCCGGGGTCATGGAGGAGGCGGTGCCGGAACAGTACCTCACCAAGATAGTCACCAACGACTTCAACGTATCCAGTCCTGTGATAACCAAGGAATACAAGGACGTGTATAACCAGTACATGGCGAAGTTCAAGACGAAGCCCATCGATTTCATGGGCGAGGCCGCCAATTGCTCAAAGGCGTTCTTTGAATTCCTCAATACCCAAAAAACCATGGACACCGCCGTCTGGATCAGGGACTTCGAGAAATACCGCTGGAAGGGGATCTTCGGTCACGAAGAGTTCTGGGTGGGCAAGCCGGTTTTCGGCATCAACCGCTTCCTCATCAGCAGCCTCTGGGTCTCCGAGTGGACGAACGGGAAGCTGGTGACCGAGAAGGTAGAGAATTTCCCCTATGATCTGTTCGTAGCTAAATAAAATAGATTCTTGTTTCTCTAGTATGGGAGACGGGCTTTTGCCCGTCTCCCGAAGGAAAGGAAAAGAGGCTCAAGGACGCCTTCCATGATTGGGGAAGCTCTGCTGCAGCCATTGATCGCCGGCCTTTTGACCGGCATGACTTACGTGCTTGTGGCCCTGGGGCTCACGGTAATCTTCAGCATCATGAACGTGCTCAACTTCGCCCATGGGGAAATCTACATGTTCGGCGCCTTTTGCGTCTATTTTCTCTGCACCCTCCTCCACCTCAATTACGTGCTCGCCCTGCCAGCAGCCATAGTCCTGGTCGGGGTCTTCGGCATCGCGATGGAAAGGATCTGTTTCCGGCCTGCCCAGGGAGACATGCTCACAAGCGTCATTGTCTCCATAGCCCTCATATGGCTCTTTCAGACCGCTGCCCAGCTCATCTTCGGCGGAGAGCCGAGGGCCATGCGGGAGTTCCTGCCGAGCACCGTCAGCTTCCTGCACATCAGGATCAGCCAGTCCAGGCTGGCTGCAGGCCTCATCAGCCTTCTCCTTTTGGTGGCCGTCAATTTCTTCGTCTACAGGACGAAACACGGAAAAGCCATGCAGGCCGTGGCCCAGGACAGGGATGCGGCTGCGCTGCAGGGGATCGACCTCGACAGGCTGGGCCCCCTGGGGTTTGCCATAGGCTGCGCGCTGGCCGGGGCCGCCGGCGGCATCATGGCGCCCATTCTCTACATCGATGCCACGATGGGCGCTTCGGTTCTCGGCAAGTCCCTGGCCATCATCGTCCTCGGCGGCGTGGGGAGCATTCCCGGCGCAGCCGTGGGAGGCCTCATTGTCGGCGTTGTCGAAAGCTACGGCCAGAGATTCCTGGGATACCCGTCCTCCACGTTTCCCTTCCTCATCATGATCATCATACTGCTCTTCAAGCGAACGGGCCTCATGGGAAGAAAGGCATGAGCCGGAAAACTGCGTGGGCAGCAATCCTCGATGCGGCCATCGTTGCTGTGCTCCTTTGCATGCCCCTCATCGTCAGGAACTATTACTGGCTGGGCGCCATAACTTTCATGCTCGTCAACGTGCTTCTCACCACGAGCTTCTGGCTCGTCATGACAACGGGCCAGGTCAACCTCGGCCATGGGGCGTTCGCTGCCATCGGCGCCTACATTTCGGCAGCCCTCGTCGCCGTCTACGGCTTCTCCTCCTGGCTGAGCCTGCCCATCGCCCTTGCCGTGGCCGGGGTCGTGGCCCTGGTCATCGGCGTCATCACCTTGAGGATAACGGGCATCTACTTCATCATCACCACTATAGCCCTCGCTGAGGTGGTGAGGATCGTCTTCGGCATGTGGGAGCATCCCTTCGGCGGTCTGGTGGGCCTTCTCAACTTGCGTCCCCCGACCCCCATAGCCCTCCCGAGGCTTCCAGAGATCAGGTTCGTCAGCAAGCCCGCCCTCTACTATCTCGTCCTTGTCTTTGTGCTCCTCGGCGTGGGGATCGTGCGGAGACTCCACAGATCCTCCATCGGCCTGGTCTTCCGGGGGATCAAGGAGTCCGACAGCCTCGCTGAGCACGTGGGCGTAAACACCATGGGATACAAGGTGCTGGCCTTCGTCGTGGGATCGATGTGCGCAGCCCTGGGAGGCGTGCTCTACACTTACATGACAGGCAACATACAGCCCACTTCCTTTACCATGGTCCAGGCGAACTACTACATCGTGTGGGCCGCCGTCGGCGGTCTCGCGACCTTCGGCGGACCCATTCTCGGCGTCGCGGCTCTCAACGTGCTCTCCGAGTTATTGCGGCCGGTGAGAGAATACGAGCCGATCATCTACGCGCTGCTGCTCTTAGTGGCCATGCTCCTCTTCAAAGGGGGCCTCATGGGCGCAATCCGGAGAATCTGGGATTCGGCCGGTAAGATAGGAAGCAAGGAAGAAGCATAAATGGCGCTCCTGGAGCTGCACAAAGTGACGAAGGTCTTCGGAGGCTTGGTTGCGGTGCGGGACCTCGATCTTTCCATAGAGCCGGAGGAGATCGTCGGCCTCATCGGACCGAACGGGGCGGGCAAGACAACTGTCTTCAACGCCATAAGCGGCGCCTCGGGTCCGACCTCCGGTGCCATTCTGTTCAAGGGCGAGGACATTACAGGCTTGAAGCCCCATGCCATAGCGCGGAAAGGCCTGGCGCGGACCTTTCAGATGACCACCATATTCAGCGAGCTTACCGTGCTCCAGAACATCAGGCTCGGCAGTCACCTTGTCTCGAACATAGGGTTCTGGCCCGCGGTCTTCAACACCATGAAAGCGCGCAAACGGGAAGGGGAGCTCTACGAAAGGGCAGCTGAATTGGCCGATTTCATGGGCCTTTCCAAAAGACGCAACGAACTCGCCAAGAATCTGTCGCACGGCCATCAAAGGTCCCTCGAAATGGCCGTGGCCCTCGTTGCAAATCCCGATCTCCTTCTCCTCGATGAGCCGGTAGCCGGCATGAGCGTGGAGGAGACCTCGGAGATGATGACGAGGATAAGGAAGGCTAGGGAAAGGGGGGTCACCATTCTCCTGGTTGAGCACGATATGAAGCTCGTGATGGATGTTTGTACAAGGATATGCGTTCTCAACTTCGGCGCAAAGCTTGCGGAAGGCATCCCGAGGGAGGTCTGCGAGAACAAAGAGGTAATCGCGGCGTATCTGGGATCGGAGTACCGCCATACATGCTAGAGATCAGGGGCATACGGGTGCACTACGGCAAAGTCGAGGCGATCAAAGGGGTCTCCCTCTCTGTCGCGGACGGAGACATCGTGACCCTCCTCGGGGCGAACGGCGCGGGAAAGACCACAATACTGAGGACTATCTCCGGCTTGCTGCGGCCGACCTCCGGGGAGATCTCTTTCTCGGGAACTAGGATCGACAGGAGCAAGGCCTCGGCTATCGTTAAGATGGGCGTCGGCCATGTACCCGAGGCCAGGCGCGTCTTCCCCTACATGAGCGTCGAGGACAACCTGATCATGGGGGCCTACGTGAGAAGCGACAGGGAGGCGGTCAGGCAGGACCTCGAGGAGTTGTACGTCCATTTCCCTATCCTCAAGGAGAGGAGAAAGCAGACTGCCGGGAGCCTGAGCGGCGGAGAGCAGCAGATGCTCGCCATCAGCAGGGCGTTGATGTGCAAGCCGAAGCTTGTGCTCATGGACGAGCCGACCGTGGGCATGAGCCCGGTAATGGAAGAGGAGATCGCCAGGGTGATCAAGATCATCAACGGGAAGGGGATCGCGGTCCTCCTGGTGGAGCAGAACGCGGCCATGGCCCTGAAGCTTGCGAACCGGGGCTACGTGATGGAGACCGGCCGGATCGTGATCAGCGGCGAACGCGATGAGCTGGCGAACAACGCGGAAGTCAAAAGGGCATACCTGGGGGGGTAATACTCGATTCCAGGCTGAAGAGGAAGGGATTGATTTCGAGGCTAAGGAGAAGAAGACATGGATTTTTCTTTGTCAGAAGAACAGAAGCAGATCAAGGCGCTGGTCAGGGATTTTTGCCGGCAGGAAATCGACCCGGCAGAGGTGCGGCAGAGAATCGCTCAAACGTCGCAGGCCCGGACCGTAGAAGAAATAAGGGCCGCTTTTCCCTATGACCTGCTGAAAAAAATGGACGATGTGGGCCTGCGGCAGCTCTCTATCCCTGCCAAGTACGGCGGCACCGCTCCGGACGAGGAGCCGAACATGGCGCTCGTCGTGGCTGCTGAAGAGTTCGGCTACTGGGGAGCGGGCATCGGAGACATAGTGGTAATACCATGGTTCTTCGTGCGCACCATCGCTGCCAATCACTACGTGACGGAAGAACAGAAGGAATGGTTCTTTTCCCAATATATTGCAAACCCGATCATGAACGTAGCCATCACCGCGAGCGAGCCCGCCGGCGCCACGGACGTGCATCTGCCCTTCGACGACGGGGGAAGCAGAATAGTGCAGGTGACGGCGCGCAAAGAGGGAAAGGGATGGGTTATCTCAGGGGACAAGATGTACAGCAGCGGAAGAGCGGTAGCCGACATGGCCATGGCCGTGACCAGGACCGACAAGGCAGCGCCTGCCTCGCATGCCATGACCGTATTCTGGGTGCCGTCCGATGCGCCGGGGGTCACCATAATCCCGAACGTGACGACCATACAGGAATTGGGGGGCAATTGCCAGACGCACTATGAAAATGTCCGCGTTTCAGAGGATAACCTCGTTGGCGAAGTAGGCAAAGGTTATTCGATCTTAGAGACGCTCTTTGAGCTGAAGTATTACGCCGTTGCGGAATTCGTAGGCGCGATGCAGAGACTGTACGAGCAGATGCGCGAGTTCGCGGCTCAGAGGGTAGGCGGCGGAAAACCTATCATCCAGCATACGAGCGTTTCATCGAAACTGGGCGACGTGGCTATCGACCTGGAAACACTCAGGGGCCTCGTATACCGGACGGCATGGGAGCTCGACCAAATGGAGAAAGAAGGAAGCCGGCCTCTCGGGGAGGCCAGGAAGTTCTCCAGCATAGCCTGCTATGCCAGGATGAAACAGATATCCTGGCGGTTCTGCCAGGTGGCCGCAGATGTTTATGGAGGCATTTGCGCGTCCGTCGACCTGCCCTGGGAAGGATTCCTCCGCAATATCTTTATGCGCAGCTCTGCGGGGCTTACCCTGGATGTGGAGCTGTCCGAGGCGTCCAGACACTACGACAACAGGTATAGAGTTTGATGATGGGGCGTGACCAATGGAAATAGCGGTCTGCTGCAAGCAGATCCTCGACCCTGAAGCGCCTGCTTCCGGCTACAAGATCGACCTTGATTCGCCACGTATCATTGCCGGCCCGGGGATTGCACATGTCGTAAGTCCTTTTGACCTGCAGGCCGTTGAAGCTGCTTTGAGGATAAAAGAGAAGATAGGGGCAAGGGTGTCCGTGCTCAGCCTCGGAAACAACTTGCTCCGCGACGTGGTGAAGAAGCCCCTAGCAATGGGCGCTGACGAACTTTACCTGCTGGAAGATGATGCTTTTGAAAGCCTTGACAGTTGGAATACTGCGCTGGCCCTTTCCCAGGCCATAAAGAAAATCGGCCGCTTTGACCTCATCCTCTGCGGCAGGCAGGCAGCGGACCGGGACTCCGGACAGGTAGGCATAGGCATCGCCGAATTTCTGGGCATCCCCTGCATTACTGTGGCAAAGAAGGTAGAGGTATCGACAAATAAGCTTGTTGTCGAGAGGGCCCTGAGCAGGGGAAGCGAATCCGTCGAGGCCAGCATGCCCGCGCTGGTGACTGTCAGCAATGAAATGGGCGAGCCTCGCCTCGCAACATTAAGGGGAATCATGGCAGCCACGAGAAAGCTGCCCGTTGTGCTGAAGCCAACGGACATTGGCCTGGACGCAGAGGTGCTGAAGATTGAGAAGACGACGGTCATGCGGTTGTTCAGACAGGCGAGGGAAAACAAATGCGAGATAATCCACGGAGAGACTCCTGCCGAAATAGGCGCGAACCTCGCCGTGGCGCTTCGGAGGGCGAAAATTGTCTAAAGTGCCGGGGCCGCGGGATGAGTGACCAAAGAGATGTGCTGATCCTTGGAGCAATTGAGGCAGAGCGGCTGTCCGGGACCACGTGGGAACTCCTGGGATGCGGGCGGAAGCTTGCCGACAGGGCGGAAGCACGGCTCCATTGCATCATCGCCGGTCCGGGCGCGGGGATTCTTTCGCTTTCGGCAATCGCCGGGGGGGCCGACGTGGTCTACGCGAGCGACGATCCGCATTTCCAGCATTACCACCCCGAATCTTACCTGCCATTGGTGACAGAAGTTGCGAAACAGGCAAACCCCTCAATCATCCTTCTGGGACATGACGACATGGGCAGGGACCTGGCCCCCCGCATGGCCTTCAAGCTGGCAGCGGGACTATGCACGGACTGCATCGACATCAGTCTCGACGACCAAACAGGGCGCCTCATCCATACGCGCAGTGTATACGGCGGCAATCTCATGTCTGCCTCCGTCGCCAATACGGGCACGCAGATAGCGACCATAAGGCAGAAAGCCATGGCGCCTGCGAAATTGGACCAGGACAGAGTCGGCAGCGTCATCTCCGTCGATGTCGGGATGGATCCTTGCGCCTTCGCGATCAAGGTGACGGACAGGACGGAAGAGGCAGACGTGGGCGGGGTAAAGCTGGAAGACGCAAAGGTCGTCATCGGCGGGGGCAGGGGAATCGGATGTCCCGACGGTTTCAAGCAGCTCGAACAGATGGCCCGAATGCTCAATGGGGCAGTAGGGGCGTCAAGGCCGCCGTGCGACAGCGGCTGGATGCCGGCCGCCAGGCAGATAGGCCTGACAGGGCAGATAGTGGCGCCCGACGTATATATCGCCGTGGCCCTCTCCGGCTCCAGCCAGCACCTGGCCGGCTGCTCCGGCTCAAAGAAAATCGTGGCTGTCAACAGCGATCCTGAAGCAAACATCTTCAGCGTAGCCGACTTCGGCGCCGTAGGGGATTGGAAAGAGATCCTGCCTTCTTTTATGGCAAAAATAGATGAGTTGAATCAGGGTTGAGAGCGCCGTGGAGGCTGGTCCGTGGCCCAGCCGACGCGACCCCCTTGCGCAATGTCCCGCAGGAGAACCTTGAGCATCTCGACCTCGACGGGACCCAACTCTATCGTCATCTCCGCCAGTCGGTCAGGTTTCTTGCGCAACAGAGCGAGGCGTTTAAGCCGTGCCACATACCCTCCATGACGATCGGCGCCTAGGATGATCATTTGAGAAGAGCTCCTTTCGCGAGACAGGTACTCACGCCTTTGGGATCGAAGGACGTGCTGCGCCTCTCATGGGGGCTATTCTCTCCAGAGAGCTCGTGTATATCCTGACGATCTTCTGGATCTTGACGCCCTCGATCATCCCCATGCTGTGCCAGAAATAGACAGTCTTTGGGGAGACATCGAGGAGGGATGCGACCTCGGTTGGCTTGAGAAAGGTTCGGTCCGGCAACTCACCAGTGTATGCCATACGTGTCCTCCATCCTAGGGCTTTCAATGTTGTTTTAACGATCAGATACCAGATTACCGCAAGGCGGTTCACAGATTGATCACAGATTGAGGAAAATTTGGCGGAACCGTAGGGGACCGGAAGCTTGCATGGCCGCGCGAGGGCTGGTAGTATTTCGCTCGTGAGAAGCAAGTGTCCTAAAGCGCGCATCTGGCGGAAAGGGAGAGTCTTTAGATGGATTCTCCCTCTAGGCATTCGTTGCCAGGCTTTTCGCGAGACCTTGGTGCGGCTATGGCAAGGCATAGGAGGAGACAATGAGCCCTGATATCACGCCCTTCGAAAACTGCCCCTCTCTCGACGGTTATCATTGCCAAACGAATGCCCTGGCCAAGATACTGCGCTATCACGGTCATCCAATGTCCGAGGACATGATTCTCGGTCTCGGCGCCGGAATGGGCTTCATCTATTGGAAAATGAGAATAGGGTCGAAGGATTACGTCTTTATGGGAGGCCGCAGCAATACCAAGGGTTTCTTCGCTGATTTCGGCAGAAGGACAGGCCTCGCCATAAGGGTGGTCTTCACGGCCAGCGCGGAAAAGGCCCAAGCTTCTCTTTTGGAAGAACTCGAAAAGAAGCAGCCTGTCATGCTGTTCGGCGATATGGGCTTCTTGCCGTGGTTCGATTTCCCTGAAGGGTACCATTTCGGGGGACATACGTTCGTAGTCTGCGGCTACGACGGGAAGGGCACGGTGTTGGCCTCCGACACGGACCAGAAGGCCGCCGGCCTGAAAAAGGGATTCTATTATCCCATCACCCTGGATCAGCTAAAGAAAGCACGCAGTTCAACATACAAACCCTTTCCGCCCAGGAATGGATACCTTCAATTCGATCTCAAAGCCTTTCATGAGCCGGAAGCGGAAGACGTACGGGAGGCGATGCGACAGACCGTCGAGTCACAGCTCAATCCACCGATAAAAAACCTCGGCGTAAAGGGCATCCGGCATGCCTCAAAAAAGCTCTTGAAATGGCCCCAAATGTTCGATGATCATGAGTTGCGCATGAATCTCTTCATGATTTACGTATCCATCGAGATCGGCGGCACAGGAGGAGGCTGTTTCCGGTACATGTATTCCCGCTTTCTTGAAGAATCTGCTGGTATCGCGAAGGACGACAGGCTCATGAAGCCCGCAGCGCAGTTCCGCAAGGCAGGCGAGATGTTTTCTGAAATCGCAGCATTGTTCGAAGCATCGGAGAAGGCGGACGACTTAAGTGAGAGGATAGGAAAGGCCAGCGCCATGTTTCACGCTATTGCCGAGTTGGAGGAGAAGGCCTATGGGGAATTGGCGAGGATCGTCTGATAGGGCGCGGGACCGCGCCTGGCCTTATGCCTTGTCCGTAACCGCCGATAATCTAATGAGGGGACTAGCCGGGATGGAGACAGGGAAAGGAGCTTCACGAACCGTAATTTCACTCTCCATGGCTACCCTTTGTAGAGATTCATCTCCACTACCAGAATGCATCGGAGGACCACGTGCCAATCAGCCTGCTCCTGGCGGATAATTACCCGCTGGTTCTGCGCGGCCTCGAAAGCCTTTTTCGCTCGGACCCCCACTTTCGAATTCTGGCGCTTTGCAAAGATGACACTGAAGTCCTGCAGTCGGCGAGGCGGGAACTTCCGGATATCCTCATCGCCGATCTTCGCCTGCACAATAAAGGTGGTCTCGGACTTGCGCGTGAGCTAATAGGAGAGGGTCTGCAGACGAGGATAATTCTCCTCGCTGAAGCGATCACAGAACAGGAGGTAGTGGAGGCGATTCGCGCCGGAGTCAAGGGCATTGTGCTCAAAGAGCTACCCACCCAGCTTCTCGTGAAGTGTGTCGAGAAGGTGTGGGGAGGGGAACAGTGGATAGAATCCCGCTCCACGAGTCGAGTTTTGGAAAAGATGGTCCGACGCGAGACAGCAAGGGAAGCAATGCGCCGAATCCTTACCTCCAGGGAGATAGAGATCGTGGACATGGTGGGAGAAGGCTTGCACAACAAGGAAATCGCCGAAAGGCTCTTTATCAGCGAAGGAACAGTCAAAGTACACCTCCACCGCATCTTCGAAAAGCTCAAAGTAGACAGCCGCATGGGCCTCGCCCACTATGCTTTCGACAACGGTCTGCCCCGCCCCTCTGCCTGATCTCCCCTTTTGTTTTCCGCCGTACAAGAAAGCTCACTATTCTTAAAGTCAGCCACGTAGGTCAGGACTGACTTCTCCGTAAACTAGCACCCCTATATCGAAAGATATACGAACGTCTATCCCAAAACACGAAATATCTCTATCCCGCGATGTATAGTGGCGAGCATAATACTGAGTTATACTTTGCTATACACAAAATGGGATAGCAAGTACGGGAGCTTCAATAGGGTGAAGCTCTCATCAACGTGGTCGGCGGAAAAACAAAGACGCAAAGGGAGGAATGATATGAAGAAGATACTGATCCTATTCGCGGCGTTCTTGGCTCTCGCATTCCCTGTTATTTGTGGCGCCGCCGGTTGGGGCGGCGGCGGAGGCGGTCACGGCGGCGGAGGCGGTCACGGTGGAGGCGGGTACGGCGGAGGCGGCGGTTATGGCGGGCACGGTGGAGGAGGGTACGGCGGAGGTGGCGGGTACGGCGGGCACGGCGGAGGAGGCCACGGCGGAGGCGGCCACGGTGAAGGCGGTTACGGTGGACACGGTGAAGGTGGGTATGGCGGCCACGGTGAAGG
>CAYZAF010000457.1:0-2699 GCA_964476435.1 uncultured Syntrophaceae bacterium | reverse complement strand
TCCCATAAGGAGGGGCCATGGAGGACCGCTTTAAGCGCAAGGGCATGTTCAGCTGGTTCGAGCTTTTGACCAGAGACGTCGAGGGGTCCAAGAAATTCTACACCAAGTTGCTGGGGTGGACGCTCAGGGAATTCCCGATGGAGGAAGGCGAAAGCTACTGGGTGGCTGAATAATAGGGTTGTTTTGCGAGCAAAGGGGCCTAGACGTCGCTCTTTCTCACCCCTGACGGCCTCCACGCCGGAGAGATCACCCGCTGCCCCTTCTCCTGGGAGAGGCTCGACCCAAGGGTCACCGTGTGCTCGCCGAACTTGTCGTTGATCGCATCGACGGCCTCGGCGAGGGCGTCCTTCCTGCCTTCGTCCGATTGCTGAAAGAGCGGCAGCTGCTCTTCGCCTTTTGAAAGAGACGAGAGGGAGATGCCAAGGAGCCGGATGCGCTTCTTGAGGCGTATCGCATCGAGGATGCTCAGGGCAGATCGGTAGATCTCACCAGCATCGTTGGTGAAAAGAGGCAGGGTAGCCTGTCGCGTGAAGGTCTTGAAGTCCGCGTACCTTACGGTGAGGGTGACCCTTTTGCCCTTGTAGCCGTAGCGCCTTGCCCTCCTGCCGACCCTTTCGCTCAAGCGGAGGAGGCAGCTCGCCATCTCCTCCCGCTTCCAGATATCGTTCGGCAGGGTGATGCTGTGGCCTATCGACTTCGGGTCCTGAGAAACGCACTCGACGGGCCGGTCTAGTATGCCCTTGCCCATGGCCTTGAGCTGGTGTCCGAGAACGCCGAACCTTTTGACGAGAGCCGACAGGGGCGCCCTGCCCAGCTCCCCGCACGTGGTGATGCCCATGATGCGCAGCTTCTCCTCCGTGTGGGAGCCGATTCCCCAGAGCTTCTTCACCGGCAGGATTTCGAATACTGCCGGCACACCTGCCTCGTCAATCCACCTCAGTCCGTCAGGCTTCGCGAGGTCGCTCGCGAGCTTGGCGACGAGGATGTTGGGCCCTATGCCCACGGTGCAGGTAAGGCCGAGCTCCATTCTCACCGCTTCCTTGATTCCCATTGCGAGGTTCTCGGGATTGCCGAAAAGATGATGCGACCGGGTAATATCGAGAAAGACCTCGTCAATGGAGTAGATCTCGAGATCAGGGGTAAACCGGAGACAGATCTGCTCGAGTTGCTTACACACTTCGGCGTACTTCCTGTTGTTCCCAACCACGAGGATTATCTGGGAGCAGAGCCTCTTTGCCTCATAGGTGGTCATGCCCGTGCGCACGCCGTAGGACCGGGCCTCGTAAGAGGAGGTGGTGATGACCGTTCGTTCTCCTCCTCCAGTCACGGCTATGGGCTTCCCCTTGAGCCCGGGATTGTCCCTTTGCTCGACGGAAGCGAAGAATGCATCCATGTCCACGCAGACGATGATCTTTGCCATACCCATATTCTACCGGGACTCTCCGTTGGGAGCAAGACAGGGGGCTTACTTTTAGGGAGTCCGGCCTGGAGGCACGCTTTCGTTCGATGAGGAATTGACAAAAAAGACCTTCCCTTCTGGCCCCCCTTGAAACACGTGGCGTCATCGGTTAGACTGATCGCCATGAAAGAGATCAGAATTCACGGCAGGGGCGGACAAGGGGCAGTCATGGGCGCTGAGATGCTCGCCTATGCCTTTGTGCTGGAAAAAAAGTACGCTTCGTCTTTTCCCACCTTCGGCGCGGAGAGGCGTGGAGCCCCTGTTGCCGCATTCCTGAGATTCGATGACAGGCCCATAAGAGAGACCCATCAGATCTACGAGCCGGAATGCATCATGGTCCTCGACCCTTTTATAGCCAGGACAAAGGCGATCTTTGACGGCCTGAAGGGGGACGGCATCGCTGTCCTGAATACGCCGAGGAAGGACCTCGAAGCGTGGCCCCCTTCCCTCAAGAAGCTCGGCGTGGTCGACGCAACCGCTCTGGCCCTGGAGGAGCTGGGCAGGGCCATCGTCAATACGTGCATGCTGGGGGTCCTGTCCCGGGTGACGGGCTGGGTGAGCCTCGAATCGATCGTCGCCAGTCTCGATATGAACTTCGAGGGGAGGCTGCGCGCGAAGAATGAGGACCTCGTGCGCCGGGGCTTTGACAGCGTGAAGATCATAACGAAAGGATGACGGGAAATGAAATTCATAAGCAAGTTCGAGGGTCCGTGGTCAACGCCCAAGGAGCCTCTTGACGTAAAGACAGGCGAGTGGCGTTCCCAGAGGCCTGTTACCAGGGTAGAGAAGTGCCGCCAATGCGGCTGGTGCTCCCTCTTCTGCCCTGCGGGGTGCATCAGGGAAAAGGAGCGCTTCTTTTCCGCCGACCTCGACTACTGCAAGGGCTGCGGCGTGTGCGCGAGGATATGCCCGGCCAGGGCGATTGCCATCGTGAGAGAGGAGGCCTAATGTCCGATATCGACCTGAGGGGCCAGGTGAGGGTCCTCGACGGCAACAGGGCCGGGGCATACGGGGTGCTCCTCTGCCGGCCGGATGTGATCGCCACCTATCCAATCACGCCCCAGACCCCCTTGGTGGAAACGCTTTACAAGTTCGAGGCTGAGGGGCTCTTCGACCCAGAGATGGTCGAGCCCGAAGGGGAGAACTCAGCAATGGGTGCTCTCATCGGGGCCTGTGCAGCAGGAGGGCGTACGTTCACCGCCACCTCGTCCCAGGGCCTCTCCTTCATGAACGATGCCTA
>CAYZAF010000456.1:0-3934 GCA_964476435.1 uncultured Syntrophaceae bacterium | reverse complement strand
TTCACGTCGGCCGGTGTGAGCACTACCCAGATGGGGTGGCTCTACTACGGCTATACGCTGATCATGGAGGAGAAGTTCGACGCGGTTAAGGTATTGCAGACGATTGAAAGAGAGCGGACCACGGTGCTCGCGGCCGCTCCGGCCATGCTCGTCTTTGTTCTTGACCACCCTTCTTTCAACAAGTACGACACTTCTTCAATCAGGGGCGTGATCTTCGGTGGCGCCGCCATGCCGGAGGAGGTAATAAGACGGATCGCACAGACGTGGGCCGATATCAAGCTTTATAACTTCTACGGCCTGACTGAGGCGGGGCCCGGCGGTACGTGTCACTGCATAGACGGAAAGAACCCGCAAAAGATCAATTCCGTGGGAATCCCCTGGCTTCCCGACCAGGAGATACGAGTGGTGGACGAAGAGGACAGAGACGTAGCTATCGGCGAGCCAGGCGAGATCATTATCCGCGGGCCCAATGTGATGAAAGGGTACTACAAGAACCCGGAGGCGACTGACGAGGCGATGCGAAACGGCTGGCTTCACACGGGGGACATTGGCTGCTTCGACGATGACCGGTGTCTGTACTACAAGGACCGCAAGAAGGACATGATCGTGAGGGGCGGGTTCAATATCTATCCCGCAGAAGTAGAGAGTGTGCTGTACGAACACCCAAACGTCCAGCAATGTGCGATTATCGGCAAGCCTCACAAGAAACTTGGAGAGGATCTCATTGCGTTTGTCACAACGAAGAAGGGCAAAACGGTAACCGTCGAAGAGCTTTCCAGATTCTGCGCTGCCCGAATGGCGGACTTCAAGTGCCCGAGGGACATACGCATTGTTGATTCTCTTCCCCTCAATTCGGCGGGGAAGATAGACAAGGTGAGATTACGCATCGCATGACCAAGTGAGAATGGGCCAGTGCGAGCGAATCCGAGAAAAGGGAGGTCGGATATGGCCGACAGATATGGCATCAGACTGGGATCCGGGGGGAGGGCGTGCGATTCTTCCGTCGGGCCCATCAACTATGAGCGAATGAGAAAAGAAAGGCTGGAAAAAGCCCAGGCGGCTCTGAAAAGGAACGGAATCGCGGCCGCGCTGCTCTTCAGGTCCGAGAACATTCGGTATGTCATGAGCACGATCTATACAGATTTTCTCGATCGGCTGAGATATAGCGTGCTGTTTGCAGAGCATGAGCCACTCCTTTTTGAGGCGCCCGGGAAATATGCCCTTGGCGACGCCCCGTGGGTCAAGCCCGAACAGGTCAAACTGTCGCTGCAATGGGCCTGTCAATCGCCAGGGAAGGAGGCATCAAAGGAGTCGGCCAAGCAATTCGCCGCAAGCATCAAAAGCGAGCTCGAAAAGAAGGGCTTGGCGCGGGAGCCGCTGGGTGTTGACGATATCGATGAAGTTGGTAGGCAGGCCCTTCTCGATGTCGGCCTGAAGCTCATCAATGCTATGCCCGTGATGCTCGAAGCGAGGGCAGTGAAGACTCGGGACGAGATCAATTGCATCCACATGGTAACGAACCTTTGCGACGCCGCCCATTACGCCATGTACGAGGCCTTGAAACCCGGTGTCCGGGAACGCGACATACGCGCGATCGGCTTCGATTCGCTCATGAGGAACGGCGCGGAGATGGTGTGGGATGTCCTTGTCAGTGCCGGAGGTTTTGTGGGGGGCATGAGCATGAATACGGACAGGATTATCCAGCCCGGAGACGTGGTGACCATCGACATCGTGCGGGCGACTTATATGGGATACACCTCCTGTTACTACCGCAATTACAAAGTCGGCACAAAGCCGACGGCAAGAGAAAAGGACCTCCACAAACGTAGCTATGACCGTATGTACAAGGTGATCGATGCTATACGGCCAGGGATCACCACCGCCGAGGTTGCCGAGAACTGGGCCACGGCAGAGGAGAAGGGCCTGCCCGATGACAGGTTGATGTGGTGCGATGACCTTGCCCATGGCCTCGGTCTGTGGCTCTATGAATATCCGATATGCAACCGGCTGTGGTCGCCGAAACACCCAATGGTAATCGAAGAGGGAATGACCATGGCGGTTGAGGCGATGGAATTCGACCCGCTCGTAGGAAGGACAAAGCTCGAAGAGATGCTCGCGGTAACCAAGAATGGTGTCGAGATTTTTTCCAGGATGCCCGTAGAGGAAATGATGATAGCCAATCCCATCACGCTTGCGTGAGAGGAGTCAGAAGATGCTGAAGAAGGACAAGTTCAAACAACTCCTTGCGGACATTGAGCGGATCAAAAGAGTGGCAGACCCTGAGAGTGGGAAAGGTTATTGGGAAGTTTATGATGCTTCCGGGAATACCCTTGGATTGGCCTTTTACCTGGAGGTTCCCGAAACGCCCCCTGAAACCGACGAGGCGGCGGAATTCGATAAATACGAGGTATGGGGGATCACCAGTCGAGAACTCGACATAAGAGTCCTGGAAATAGCTCCTCATCCGGAAGGCCCGGAGAATCTCTGGGCGGAAGGGGTTACAGAGCCCGGGTATGCGGCGCAGTTCCTGGGATTGGCGCCTGACGAGATGAGGCTGTCGCCCGCGGGCAAGATCGACGCGGTCACGGACGGGACTATCTCTTCTAAGCTCCTTACAGAAGCGATAAGGACGCAGCTTGAGTTCATGGCAATGAAGATCAGCGGATAAGTTAGGGACTCGCGGCAGGGTGGGACGCGGGTATAAAGAGTGCTCGCACCCAATAAGTCCTACCAGTGTGAATATCTTTCGCTGCTCGGAGAGGAAAGCAGTGAACAAGGGACCGGCAAGAAAACCGCATGGGTCGAATGGTCACACTCAGGTCTTCAGAAGCGCATGCAAAATGTGTCACGGTGGCTGCGGTGCGTTGGTCGAAGTTAAAGACGGTAGGGTAGTGAAGATTAAGGGCGACCCCGAATCGCCGGTGAATAGAGGGAGATTATGCCCCAAGGGGCTGGCAAGCATCGAACAACTCTATCACCCGGACCGCCTCAAATACCCCATGAAAAGGATCGGAAAAAGGGGAGATGGAAGATGGGAGCGGATTTCCTGGGATGAGGCCCTGAATACGATCTCCGACAAGGTCTTGGAGATCAAAGAGAAACATGGGATTGAATCCGTTGCCATCGGGATGGGCACCGGAAGGTACTATTTCCTGCACGTGGTTCGATTCGCGAATAGGATTGGAACACCCAACTGGTGTGAGCCCGGCACAGCCCAGTGTTTCATTCCAAGGTGTATTACGGGCTTGATGACTTACGGCGACATACCGTGGTGCGACTATTACGGGAACGTCAACCCGGAATGCGTTCTTGTCTGGGGACAAAATCCTCTGGTTTCGGGACCCGATGGGGAATCTCAGTTTATGGTAAGGAGGTGCCTGGAAAAAGGACCAAGGCTGGTTGTCGTGGATCCTCGAAAGACGGAGCTGGCTGATAAAGCCGACATCTGGCTTCAGGTGAGGCCTGGCGCCGATGACGCTCTGGCCCTTGGCATGCTGCGGGTGATAATCGAGGAAGGAATCTACGACAAAGAATTCATTGAGAAATGGACCATCGGGTTTGATGCGCTCAGGGAGCGAGTTTCGCAGTATCCTCTTGACAAAGTAGAAAGGATCACCTGGGTTTCCGCGGAGAGGATAGCTGCGGCTGCCCGCTTGTTCGCGAGATCCAAGCCCGCAACGCTTGAATGGGGTGTCGCCCTCGAACACACGCCCAACTCCATGCAGACAGTACGCGCCGTAGGCCTTCTTCCGGCGATCACCGGCAATATCGACGTTCCGGGGGGCTGGGTGTTCGGCATGCATGTTGTCGACAACCCGGACATGTGCGAGGAGTACGTTTCCCCTGAAATGAACGACAGACGTATGGGTGCAGACAGGTTTAGGGCCTTGTGCAGCAGAGACGCTTTTCTCAAGTCGGCTCACGGTCCCACCAT
>CAYZAF010000455.1:0-4650 GCA_964476435.1 uncultured Syntrophaceae bacterium | reverse complement strand
ACCACATAACGCGGCGCGATTCCACCTTTGTTGCGGCGGACCGACTCCGGGCAGGTGCGTCGGTCGGCACGGTTCTTCAGGGTCTTTCCTAAGTGTAGTGTCAAGCGGCGAAGATAACCCCACCGTCCGCTTTCGAAGGCTATTCCTTCCGATTCGCTTGCGCCTCCGCGCCGACCCGTGTACCACGCCGGACTCGCTCACGCACCGATTGCGAAGCCACCCGCGAGACGGGAATATCATTAGTCGCGGGTTCTTGGCCTTCACGTTCTGCTCTGTGGTCGTCCGCAAACAAGAGCGCCCTACTAGTAGGCTACCCCTCGGTGTCAGGCGCGTGGACTAAGGTGAAGCCCCTCGCCCTGCCGGCTCGTGGCTTACACACCATTGTCACGCTCGTCTTTCCGTTAGCGGGTACCCCAGCGCTCCTGAGCGATGCGAATCGAGAAGGAACAGCCCTCCCGGTCGGGGATTCTCGGTACTGGTGGTGAGATGAGAGGATAGTAAGGGAAATGGCCTCTCAGCCAGTGTGTATTCCTCTCAAGGGGATTTGCGGCCCCAGAAGGGGCCGTGCTTCTAAACGCTTTTTCATCGCCGGGTCAGTCAGCTTTCTAGACCCGGCGTGGATGGACAATCGCATGGAAGGATCGATGAGATGGGGATGCGATCTGAGCCATGCTGGCCGGAAGCTGTACTTAGGTACGCTGGAGGCCGCATGGGGAAGAGTGCGCCGCAGAGCGCGATCCTGAACATGCGGTTGGCCGATACACCTAGAACTCCGCACTCTGCCTTACCCGCCCTCTCTCTTCATCTTCTCCGCCAGATGGGCCACGCGCGTGCGCAGGTTGAGGACGTATGCGCCCTCGATCTGCTTCGCGCCCTTGTTCGTGTCCCACTGCTCAGCCTTGATCTGTTGGACGACCCGCTCCACGGAGCCCCCGTGCAGCCGGAGGAGCCCATAGACATGCTCTTTGAACTGCTCCGCCTCTCTCACGGACCTCGCGAACAAGGCAGCGACTTCTTCTTCGCCCACAAAGACATAGTGATGCCCCTGGCAGAGCACCTCTGCCCGGAGGGACGCGAGTCGCTTCATGGAGGAGAGGTACGCGTCATAATCGAAGAGAAACTCAGGGATGATAGTGCCTGCCCGGTCGAGCATACCGCATACCTCTGTGGCGATAAGGATCCGCCTTTCGGGGATGTAGTAGCTGAGGTGGTCCCTTGCGTGGCCTGGCGTCGAGAGGACCTCCACGCTCAGATCCGCGCCAAGGTCCATGACCTCGCCTTCTTCCAGGACCAGATCCACATGAAAAGGCTGGAAGGGGCTCTTGAGCAGCTGAGACGGGTCGATATCGGGGAGCTTCTCGACCGCCGGGATCACCTCCTGACTTAGCCTGGCCATGAGCTCTATCGCGTTGGGCCGCTTCAGGATCTCCGCGGTCCCCCTGGACGCGGCCACTCGGAGGGAGGGAAAGGCGCGCTTCAGAAAGCTGACCGATCCGATGTGATCCCAGTGGGAGTGGGTGAGGAAAAGAATCTCCGGCTGGCGCGAGGCGAGAATCGAGCGGACCCCGGCTGCGTACCGTTTGCCCGCGCATGCAAAGCCTGCCTCGAAAAGGGCGGGATGCCTGCCGTCAAGGAGGTAGACAGGGGACCAGGTGATGCCGACCGTGTGAAAGTCATGGGTAACGGGACCCGTTGTTGCGGAGAGCGAGAAGACCTCCTCATGAATGATCCGCGAAAGCAGTGAGAAACGCCCAAAGAGTATACCCGATCTGAAGGGTAGAGCACAACGGTTTTATATACTTTGCGGCCCGGCTGTATACCCTGCAACTTCTGGTAAAACGAAGATTACAAAGGGTTTTTCGCCAGAAAAGGATTGACACGACCAGCCATGCTGGTGTTAACTATAGGGCCGAATAGAACAACTGACTTGTATGCACTTTCGTTCGTACAAAGTCAATCCAAATTTGGAGGTGATCATGTGAGCATCAAGACCATTGGGGTTGTTGGCGCCGGCACTATGGGAAACGGCATCGCACAAGTGGCTGCAATTGCCGGTTATAACGTCATCATGAGCGACATCGAGGACAGGTTCGTGCAGGGCGGCATCAAGAACGTCGACAAGTTCCTTGGGAAGAGCGTTGAAAAAGGCAAGATGACCGCAGACGAAAAGAACGCCATCATGGGCAGGATCAAAGGCACCGTAAAGCTGGAAGACATGAAGGATGCCGATTTCGTCGTGGAGGTCATCCTCGAGAAGATGGACCTCAAGAAGCAAGTATTCAAGCAGCTCGACGAGATCACGAGGAAAGACGTCGTACTCTCCACGAACACGTCCTCCATGTCTGTTACCGAGATCGCCACGGCAACGGCCAGGCCGGACAAGGTGGTGGGCATGCACTTTTTCAACCCGGTGCCGCTCATGAGACTCGTCGAGGTGATAAGGGGGCTCAAGACGAGCGATGAGACCGCGGCGCTGACCATGGACCTCTCGAAGAAGCTAGGGAAGGAGCCCGTGGAAGTAAAGGTCGACGTGCCGGGCTTCCTCGCCAACAGGCTCATGATCGCCGTTGCCATCGAGGCAATCAGGCTGTACGAGCAGGGCATCGCGTCGAAAGAAGACGTGGACAAGGCGGCGAAACTGGGGCTCAACTATCCCATGGGTCCCTTCGAGCTGATGGACCTCACGGGCGTTGACATCAACTACCATGTGATGGATTACTTTCACAAAGAGCTGCCGCAGGAGCTGAAGTGGGATCCACCCCTCTCGATCAAGAACATGGTAAAGGCGGGATTGCTCGGGAGAAAAACTGGAGCGGGCTGGTACACGTACAACAAGTAGGCTCAGGGATCACCTTCGAGACCGGGAGATTGGGCTTTCAAGCGTTCGTAGACAATGGGAAACCGGATTTTTGAGGAAAAGTGATGCCAGGTTGCGACCAAGACAGGCTGGAAGGCTTAAGCTTGAGGTAGACGCGAACCGGCTAAGAGAAACGTAAACCAAGGAGGATTGCATGTCCAGAAACGCAGTCATATTAGGAGGCGGCCAGTGCAAATGGGGCGTGAGGGAAGCCCATCTGGTTGACCTGTTTCAGGAGGCGGCAAAGGCCTGCCTCGACGACATACCGGGACTCAAGCCCGTTGACATCGACGGCCTGATCGTCGCGACGTCGTACGCGGGACGATGTTCTTTCCAGGTGAACACCGCGCCGGTCATCGCGGAAAGGCTCGGCCTAAAGCCGACTTCGATCTGCACCAGGTGCGACACCCTGTGCGCGGGAGGGTCGACCGGCATCATCCTGGCGAAGGGCCTCGTGGAATCGGGAAATGCCGACATGGTCATGGTGACCGGCGGTGAAAAGCTCTATACGCCGCAGAAATGGGAAGTCTTCTACAGCGAGCTGGCATCGGTCGATCACGACTGGGACGGCGTGCACGGCATGGGCCTTCCCCCGCCATTCTTCGCCCTTACCGCCCAGGAGCACTTCATGCACTACGGCTCGAAAAAAGAGGATCTGGCGGCTGTCTCGGTGGCAAACTACAACTACGCTGCCGACAACCCCGTGGCCCAGATGCAGAGAAAGCTGACCCTGGAGGAGGCAATGGCAGCCCCTACGGTCGTTCCGCCCCTCACGCTCTATGACTGCTGCCCGATCACGGACGGGGCCGCTGCCTGCATCATCACGACGGACGAGATCGCAAAGCGGTTCTCGAACCGGCCCCTCGTCTACCTGAGAGGCACTGCCCAGGCGTGCCTGAACAGCGTTTCGGCGAATTTCCCCGGAGCCCATCTGGCAGACTGGAAGCATACGAGGATCGCGGCGGAGAAGGCCTACGCGAGGGCAAAAGTAGCACCCGGCGACGTCAAGGTCGCCCAGACCCATGACTGCTTCACCATCTCTGAGGTGATCGAGGTGGAAGAGCTCGGATTCTGCAAGAAAGGCCAAGGGGGAGAGTTCTGCGGCTCCAAGCAGATAGAGATAGGCGGAAAAGTCCCGGTGAATACGGACGGCGGGCTCCTTGCGGTCGGCCATCCCTTCGGCGCCACGGGCATCAGGCAGGGTATCGAGATCATGAAACAGCTCCAGGGAAGGGCACGCCATCAGGTGAAGGACGCAGATATCGGTCTCACCCATAACTTGAGCGGGGCGAACGCGGAGCACACGATCCTGATATACGGGAGAGAACCGGTAAAATAAGGAGGATAACATGTCCGTAACAGGGATTCCGACCATAGACAACCTCTATCCGACGACCATGGATATGTGGCCGGTAGAGGCGAAAGAATTCAACAGGTCATGGCAGTTTTACGAGAACCTCAGACAGAAGAGATTCACCACGACAAAGTGCAAGGACTGCGGCAATGTCTCCTATCCGCCGAGGGTAATCTGCCCGCAGTGCTATTCCGAAAACCTCGAGTACGTCGACCTGCCGACGAAGGGCAAGGTCGTGGTCTTCTCCGAAGAGGTGAAGGGGGTGCCCCTCGGATTCGAGTCGCCCCTCATCCATGCGGTCGTGGACCTCGGGCAGGACCCGGTGAGAAGGCTCCTCACCAGGATCATCAACTGCGCCGCAGGCACCCTCAAGCGGGGCGACGAGGTACAGCTCGCCGTATTCGACATACCTGCCATACCCATTGAGAAGGGCAAGGCA
>CAYZAF010000454.1:0-7391 GCA_964476435.1 uncultured Syntrophaceae bacterium | reverse complement strand
TCGATCCAAGAAGCCCGAAGGAAATAGGACGCTGGTGGATGCCCGACCAGTATGCCGACGGTTATCCCGGAAGGACCTTCGACCCATCGGCACCCCACAACCCGACCTTCATGGATAAGAATCATCTTCACGGGCCTCCATTTGTCATCGGAGATAGGGCCTATCTCGGATACTCGGGGGCGGGCCTTGTCATTCTCGACGTGTCCGACGTAACAAGACCCCGTTGCCTCGGACAACTCCCGTTTATGCCGCCCTTCAGCAGCCAGCTCGCCGGTTCAAGGACGCATACCGCCCTTCCTCTGCCCGGACGGAACTACTGCGTCGTCACCAATGAAGGCGAACGGTACACGTGGTTCAGCCCCGAGAGAATAAAACAGAACAACAGGGCTCAGGCGCTGAACAACCTTCACATGATCGACGTGAGAGACCCGGCTTACCCCACGCTGATCGCCGAGTTCCCCTATCCCGAGGTGCCGCCTGCTTTCCCTTACAAGAACTTCAACGAGGCGTGGCTTGGACTTCAGGGGCCCTTCGGGCCACACAACGTCCATGAGCCGATGCCGGGAAAGCCGTGGCTCGAATCGCGGAACGACAGGGTGTATTGCTGCTACTTTGCTGCGGGACTCCGTGTATACGATGTGTCAGATCCTTACTATATCAAAGAAATCGCTTACTTCATACCGCCCAATCCCCTTGAATACATGCACTTCAAGGGACCGGGCCCTCTCATGGCCATTACCGAGGACGTCGTCGTGGATGAGAGGGGATTCATCTACATAGATTGTTCTAACGATGGCATGTACATCCTGAAAATGAAGGATCACGGAGAAGGAAAATAGCAGGGCCGGGCGGTTCGAGTCCGGCTCGAATGGGCTCGCCCCCTGGCTCAATGAGTATCCCCTGACGCCGGAAAGGGCCTCGAAGGCCCTGGGAAAGAAATAGGCCGCCGAGGCCGGAATCACGGAAGCGGCGACAGAACCAAGGAAGAAGCGGCTCACAAAAAAAGCGAGACGAGCCGCTTGTTCTTGATATCTGCCAGGCCCTTATCGGTGATCCTCAAGAAAGGAAGGCCTGTGAATGGTATGGTTTGGAGAGCGAGAAAGGGTCGGGGGAGCTTGGACCCGATTTCTTCCATCTTCGCGTCGAGCGCCTTCGTCTTCTCCTTTATCTTTTCTATGCCGTAGTCGGGCATAAGGCTAAAAACGGGCATGGGGAAATCGAAAATAACTCTCCCATTGCGCGCAATCACGTAGCCGCCCTGAAGTTCTATGAGTCGATTCACCGCGCAAGCCATATCCTCTTCGCTGCTTCCCGCGGTGAGGATGTTCCCAGTGTCCCAGATGACGCTCGTCGCAAAGGCCCCATTCCTGATGCCGGTGCCAGAGATGAATCCTCTGCCGATTTTTCGTTCATCGCGCCTATTGATCACGGCAACGGGTATGATGTCTCTTGACACGTCTTTCTGGAGGCAGCCGTCCTTCACCTCGAGAAGAGCGTCCGATTCTTGTGTGATCGTATCGTTGATAACGTTCACAACTCGCACCCGTTGTCTGCCGCCAGACGCGGGGATACGGAACGCGGCTGATGTCACCTTTTGGGCAGCTATCGTGTGCTTCATGGCTTCGTGATAGGCATAGGGCTGAACATCTCCCTTGAACATGCCGTCTATGACGACCATCTCCCCATTCACCATCACGTGATCGACGTGGACGCTCTCGAGGTCGCTCAAGAAAAGCAGGTCAGCATGTCGCAGAGGAGCGATGGCCCCGAGATGGCGCAGTCCGTAGTAATCCGCCACATTGATGGTCGCCATCTTAATTGCTTCCATTGGGCTGAACCCGTATTCTATGGCCCTTCTGACGATTGAATCGAGATAACCCTCCTCGCACAACATAACGGCGTCGAAGACATCGGAGACCAGCATGATTCGCCTCTTGTCCACATTAAGGTCTTTCAACTTTGAAAGCTCCCCGAGCTCCTTTCTCACGAAGCCCTCCCTGATCATCACGTAGATGCCGAGGCGCAGCTTTTCGAGAGCCTCTTCAACCGTAGTCGATTCGTGACACGAGGTGATGCCGGTCACCGCATACTGGCTGAGCTTCGCGCCCCTTGCGCCTGCGGCGTGCCCCTCAAGTGTCTTGCCGAGGGACAACGCGAGGGAGGCTTGTGAGAGCATGCGATCGTCGCCATCGACAACGCGCGTCCAATACGCTTCGCCTATGCCGAGGACATCTCTGCGCTTGAGTACCCTCTCGAATTCTTGCAGCGTCAGGCCTATGGCTGTCTCCAAGTGAGGAAACGGTGGCGTTTCCGGAGGCGCGAGGAAGTAGCAGCGGAGCGGGTAGCCTTTCGTGCTTTCAAAAAACGATTCGACGGCAGTCATGCCGCAGGCCGTGGCCACCATGCCGCACTCTGAAACGATGCAGGTCGTGCCGCCTTTCAAGGAATAGGGAACTATCTCGTAGAAGGGGTATAGGCTGTCGAGATGCGTGTGGCCGTCGAGAAAACCGGGGCATAGGTATCTACCTCCCGCGTCGATGATCTCTCTCTTTTTCGACGCCTTCAGGTTCGCCTCTCTGTCTACGGCTATGATATACCCGTCCTTGACGGCGATCGCTCGATGCTCCTCGATGCTGTTCGTAAAGACGTTGATGATCTTGCCACCCGTGATGACCGTGTCCGCCGGCGCTTCGCCTTTCATGGTTCGAAGTAGTCTTTCGAGTGTTCTCTTATGCATGTCGGCCTGCCCCTTTCGACCTCGCCCTTGCGTCGTGCGGATGTATCTATCCGTCGAGGACTTTTCTCACGGTCTTCGCGAGCTCCCGTTTTGTGAGGGGCTTCATCGCGAACCCCTTTATGCCTGCAGCCCTTGCCGACTCCTCGTTGGCAGTGTGGCTGAAACCGGTACAGAGAATGACAGGTATGTCCGGACGAATGGCGCGAAGCTCGGCCGCGAGCTGAATCCCGGTCATGTCGGGCATGGTCTGATCCGTAACCACGAGGTCGAACCTGGAGGGATCGAGCCTGAACAGGGCAAGGGCTTCTCTGCTGCTCGTGCAACAGGTGACCTCGTATCCCAGCTCAGCGAGAAGCTCTTCACCCATCTCGATGAGCGCCTCTTCATCGTCCACGAAGAGGATCCTCTCGTTGCCGATCGGAGTAGTCTCGTCCCCGGCCATCCGTTCTGGAGCCGGCTCACTCGCGATCTTCGGGAAATAGACGTCGAAGGTCGAGCCCATAGGCTGCTCAGACTCCACAGTGATATAGCCGCGTGCCTGCTTCACGATGCCGAGTACTACCGAAAGGCCGAGGCCGGTGCCTTCGCCGACCTTCTTCGTGGTGAAGAAGGGGTCGAATATCCGATCGACGATCTCCGGGGGTATGCCCGTGCCTGTGTCACGAACGGTCAGCTTCATGTAGGACCCAGGCTCGATGCCGTGGGGATTCCCATTCGAGGGTGAGACGCTGAAATCGGAAAGGTCTATGTCCAGAATACCGCCCTTTTCCCGCATGGCATGGGCGGCGTTCGTGGCGAGATTCATGAGGACCTGGGAGATCTGGGTAGGATCGCCTAGAATGACGCCCGACTCGCTTTTCACGCTGACCCTGATGCTCACGGTAGAGGGTATCGATGCCCGGAGGAGTTTGACACTCTCCTTGACGATGCTCGAGAGGCGCAAGGGTCTCTTCTCCTGCTCGGTCTGTCTCGAGAAGGTGAGCATCTGCCTCACGAGCTCGCGGCCCCTGGCACTGGCGTCAAGGACCCTCTGGGCGTGGCGGTGCTCCCGGTTCTCGGGCGGTGTGTGGTCCCTGATGAGTTCGGAGAAGCCGATGATGGCGGCAAGTATGTTGTTGAAGTCATGGGCGATGCCGCCAGCGAGGGTGCCCAGGGCCTCCAGTTTCTGCGCCTGCCGGAGCTGCTCCTCGACCTTCTGTCGCTCCTCGGTTTCGCGCATGAGGCTATCATACGCCTGCTGGAGCTCTGCGGTCCTCTCCTGGACCCTCGCTTCCAGCTCGTCGCGGGCCTTCCGCACGGCCTCCTCGTCCCGCATGCGGATCATTGCCACCGCCACCTGGTCGGCCACTGCCTTCATGAGGGAGAGATCCTCGTCGCTGAAGGTTTCCCTGTCGCGGGTGCCGAAGGAGAGGGTGCCCATGACTCTGTTGTCCGGTCCGTGGAGGGGATGGCAGGCATAAGCCTTGATGCCGTACGAGCCGACAAGCTCCGTGTGCGGGTCGGGTGTTGAAGGGATGTGCTCGGCAACGATCCGACAGGCATCTCTCGCAGCGCAGCCGCAAACTGCCACGCCGTAATCGAGCCATTGGATCTTCTGAGCTTCTTCTTCCGGGATGCCCGCGTAGGCGTTGAGCCTGAGCTTGCCTTCCTCTTCGACCGCAAGGAAATTGAAGCACACGTGGCAGCCGAGACGCCCCATCACCTCCCGGCAGAGGGAGTTGATCAATCCGTGTGGATCAGGACTTTGGAGCAGCTCTTCTGCGGTGTGGGAGAGCAGCTCAAACCGCTTGAGGCTTTTCTGGAGATCCATCTCTGCCAGGGTCCGGAGCTTTTCGTGCTCGATTGCGTCCAGGGCATAGGAAACGTCCGCTGTCAGCGCTTGGAGGAGGTTGACCTGCTCGGCGTCGAAGTCATGAGGCCGCGTGCTGTAGAGCGTGAGAGCGCCCATGGCTTCGCCCCGGCGATGGAGAGGGAAGCATGCGCTGGCCCTGAAGCCGTGCCGTAAGGCCGGTTCGCGCCACGGGAGAGTGGCGGGATTCGTGTCAAAGTCATCATTCACCACAGGACGGTCCTCCCGGATGCAGGTCCCACTGGGACCCTGGCCGAGCACGCCGTCAATCTCCACCTTAATATCCGCGAGGTAATCGGCAGCCGGGCCGCACGATGCCACAGGCGCCAGCTCCCGTCCGGCCACCTCGCCGATCCAGACGAGCGGGAAGGAGCCCTCCTTCGCGATGATGGCGCACACCTCTCCGTACAATTGCTCCCGCTCGCGGGTGCGGACAATAGCCTCATTGACCCTGCTCAGCATGGAGTAAAGCTCCGTCAGCCTGGCGATGCGCGCTTCCTGGAGCTTGCGGTCGGTAATCTCGCGGCCCGCAACAACGGAGCCCACGATCTTGCCGTCCTTGTCCCTTATCGGCCCAAAGTTGTAGCCGCCCCACCAGGTCTCGCCCGTATCCTTCCTGCGAAGCATGTATTCGGCATCGGTTATTGTTTCTCCCCTCAAGGCGCGCGCCACCGCCCACATGTCGAGGGGGGCCAGCGTTCCGTCGGGAAAATAGACGTCTATATAGTCCGGATACTCGGCCAGTGTCTGGTAACACTCCTCTTTGTTCTTGAAGCGGTGATACGTGGCGAAGGCATCGTTGAACTCGACAAACCGCCCTTCGGCATCGGAGATGAACACCGCATCGCTCATGCTTGCGAGGGCTGCCTCCAGTTTGGCCCGGCTCTCCCGCACCTCGTCTTCGGCGTGCTTGCGTTCTGTGATGTCCCAGATGATGCCGTTGATCCTCACGGGCCGGCCGGCGTCGTCCCGGACGAGCCTGCCCCTGGCGGCAATGTGACGGATGGTCCCGTCCGGCCAGACCGCACGGTATTCAGGTTCGTAAGGGAGGTCCTGCTCGATGGTCCGGGAAAGCGCCCTATGAAGCCTATCCCGGTCGTCGGGATGCACAACGTCGAAGAACTCTTTTGCGTTGCCGGCGAATGTAGTCGGGTCTATGCCCAAAAGACGGCAGACCTGGTCGTCGAAGTGGCGCTTATCCTCTCCAATGTCCCAGTGCCATGCTCCCATTTCGGCTGCCTGGAGAGCCAGATCGAGACGGGCCTTGCTTTCGCGCAGCGTCGCCTCCGCCTGTTTGCGGGCCGTGATGTCGGTGATGAAAGAGTAATAGAACTCCGGCTGGCCTGCAGCGTCTCGACGGAGGTCGACGAGCAGTTCGACGGACACGCGCGTGCCGTCCTTGCGGAGGTATTCCTTCTCGTAGCGGACGGGCCGGCCCGTGCGGTGGAGCTCTTCGAGTTTCTGCCGCTCGTGGTCGCGCCACTCAGGCGGAGTGAGTACGCAGGACCAGTCGAGGGTAGCCAGTTCTGCGGCGGTGTAACCGGTCAGTTGCTCGTAGGCGCGGTTCGTGAGGCCGATCCGGCCATCGGGATAGCCGACGGCAAACGGCTGCTCGGCGGCTTCGAGCAGGTTCGCCAGGAACTCCTTCTCCCGGCGCGTCTCGCGCAAGGCTTCCTCGCGGTCGAACGCCGCTGCCTTGGCCCGGCTGCGCCGGTAGAGCCTGGCGACGGCGGTCATGAACAGGCCCATAGCGCAGAAGAGCGCCATCGCGAGGCGATCCACCGGCGAGGCGATCGCCAGTTGTCCGATGGGCGGCATAATCCAGATGTCGGTGATCAGTGCTGTCGCCACCGTCGCCAGCAGTCCCGGTCCGATGCCGCCCAGAAGTGCCGCGACCATGACGGCGGGGTAAAAGGTGACGAACGTGGGCAGCCCGGGCCCTACCCACGCCTCGAGGCCGACGCGCACCGCATCGCTCGCCGCCACGGCCACGATTGCCAGTGCATACCGCCAGAACGCGGAGAGTGCCCCGCGCGGCTGCGTCGCCAAGGCCTGCGTCTGGCGGTCCGACTCGATCGCTTTGCGGGCCACGACCCACGTAACGGCGATCAACACGAGGACGCCGAAAATCCCAATCCCCTGCCAGAAATACGTCTGCCACTGTGGTGGTGCTACCTCCCCGACGCGGATTTCATTCGGTTCTCCTGCGGCGTGGCAGAGAAAGGTGGTGCCAGTGACAATAAAGAAGAGAGCAATGGACAGGATTAGTGTGGGCAGCAAGCGAACCAGAGAGCACCTCTTCCCCAGCGATCTGAAGTATCTCTTCTCCCTATTATTCACTGTGACCGTTTCCTTTGCCGGCACTCCTGCCGACATACAACCTCTGCGCAGAGCTAACATCGCGTAGATGAAGCCAAGTAAGCGTCAGGAATCATCCCGACAATGAAGCGTTGAGGAAACTCCCTCTATCCCTGCGTCCTTCTGTCCAAGGCCACTGCCGATCCGACCAGTATGGTATCACGGTCTTGCCCGAGCATAAAGGGTCGTATATGAGCGAAAGGGTGCTGGAGTTGCGGTTTCAGGAACAAACCAAGGGGAGTGAAGCCCCGTCCGGCCGGGAAAGTCTTATTTGGCCCTAGAATTACCCAAGATCATGCAACTTCCTAAGGTTCCCTCTCATTACAGATTTTCAGCTCTCCACGCCCTCCCTGTGAAGCGCGTCGTGGACCTTCTTCAGCTCCTCGCGGATCGCGATGTGCTGGGGGCACTTCTCCTCGCACTCACCGCAGTCCGCGCAGGCGAAAG
>CAYZAF010000453.1:0-11811 GCA_964476435.1 uncultured Syntrophaceae bacterium | reverse complement strand
CATCAGGAGTTTGAGGAAGAAACGATGCCCTGTTCTCCATCGACCCAGATCATCTCGCCCTCACGGACGCTCTCCATCAGCCCTTTCACGCCGACAACAGCGGGGATGCCCTCCTCCCTCGCGTATATCAGGAGCGGGGCCAGGCTGCCTCCCCTTTCGGTGGCCAACCCCGCGAGTCTTGGGATAAACGGAATCAGATAGGGGGATGCTGTTTCAGATACTGCTATGGCCCCATCCTCCAACCTGTCGAGGTCTTCGAGACCTTTCACCACGATGCACCGACCGATGGCCACCCCCTGAGACGCCGCAATCCCTCTCAAAGGATGACGAACAGCCTTCTTACCCTTTGGCTGGGTTCCTACCTTGGCTATGTTCTCCAGGACTGCTAATTCCATTTCCTTGCCTCCTACCCTCTCTTTCTTGTATACACCAACTGTATACAATAATATAGCATTAACCCGTTCAATAAGCAAGAAAAATAGCGCATAAATGATTTTGACTGCGATTAAGGAGAGCTACAAAACATGGGATCATACTACCCGGAGGAAGCGAATAAGGGCAGAAGCAGAGGCGGACAGAGAGGCGCCTTCCAATCAGCCCTTCAGTCTCTTCAGGAGCCAGGCCATGTTCTCGCCCAGCACCCGCATGGTCTTTAGGCCCTCGCTGTCGTCTCTGACCTCGCCGGGGTCCCTCCCTATCCCGATATTCCAGTAGTCCGCCCCTGGAATAATCATCTGGGCGATGGTGAAAAAATGGTTTATTGAATCGAAAGCATGCATGGCGCCGGCCCTGCGCACCGAGACGACAGCGGCTCCCACTTTCCGCCTGAAAAGGTCTCCATTGGCCCTCGCCACAAATCCGCTCCGCTCAATGAGGGCTTTCATCCCTGCGGTCAGGTCAGCATAATAGACAGGCGAGCCCAGAAGCACGCCGTCGGCCCGTATCATCTTTTCGATGCTTTCGTTGACAATGTCCCCTTCCACCGCGCATCTTTTGTCCACACGCTCGAAACAGCGGCGGCACGCTATGCACCCGGGCACAGGGTGCCCCGCAAGCTGCACGAGCTCGGTGGCTATGCCCTCATTCGTAAGCTCCTCCATGACCGTCTGCAGAAGAATAGCCGTATTCCCGTCCTTTCGTCCGCTTCCGTTGAAAGCTACCACGTACATGTTCCCCTCCTGGGTCGTTTTTCTTGATCGCCCTTTCTGCCTTCATGGGTTCTCCCAATTTTTCCGAGCTCGCCGCACGGAAAGGGAAGATCTTTCCTTAAGCCAGAGAGTCTCTATGAATTACCACGGCCGTGGGAATAAGGCAAGCATCGGACCCCGGCAGGCGGCTTCTTTCACGGCCCTTTGCCGGAGGCGTCTCACAAGGATGGCCTTATAACCCTTTTTGCGGTCCAGCCCGCCCCATAGGACACGCCTAAGAGCACCACGTCCGTGGGTCCCACGGGCAGGTCCCATTGGTAGGCGATCCAGAAGCCGAGGAATGCGGCCGCGCCGCCGATCAAACAGGCGAGCCCCGCGAACTGGCGCATGTTGCGGGCAAGGGTGTGGGCGGTTAGGGCAGGAATCAAAAGAAAGCCGAACGCGATGAGCGGGCCGACGCTGAGCACCGCCATGGACACGGTCAGGCCGATGAGTAAGTAGAGGAGGACATCCCAAAAGACGACCTTTTTTCCCAGTATGAATGCCAGCTCGCGGTCGAATGAGACGAGGAGCAGCTCCTTGTAGAAGGATCCGAGCATCGCGAGCACGAGCGCAAGCGTTGCCGCCGTCAGGGCTAGGTCGACATTGGAGATGGTGATGACCTCCCCTTTCAGCATATCGAGCCAACCGATCTCGCCGTAGGGGTTCTTCGCTAATAGAAGGATGCTCAACGCGGCCGCAACGACATAGGCAGTGCCGAGCCTGCCTTCGGGCTGTCCATGGCCGCGCCTCTCGAGGAAAGCCAATATGAGGATGGCTACGACCGCAAACACCATGGAGCCAGCGAAGGCGAGGGCATGGGTGTCGTGATCGGAAGGCTTCAAGCCGAGCCACAGGGGAACGGAGAGGGCCACGGCGACGCCGGTCGAGGAGATCTGCGGCAGGGCCACCCCCATGAAGACGAGCCGGCGCATCACGAGGAAGACCCCGACGAGGGGGCAGGCACATCCGACGAGCACGCTCGTGTAGACCGAGTTGCGCAGGAGGAAGTCGGGCGAGAGGATCTGATGGAGCGATCCCATGTTAGTCCATCCCCATTTCGAAGAGCAGTTCAGGCGTAAAGATCTCCTCCGCGGTGCCCTGGAGCACCTTCCCCTGATGGAGCCAGACGACCTGCCGGGCGTGGTCGCGCACGAGGGTAACGTCGTGGGTCACGAAGAGGACCGTGATCTCTTGCTCCTCGATGATCTGGGAGATGAAATCGAGGACGCCGTGCGTCGCCGTAATGTCTACGCCCGCGGTCGGCTCGTCGAGCACGAGCATGTCGGGCTTGGTTGCCAATGCCCTGGCGATGAGCACGCGCTGCTTCTGGCCGCCGGAGAGCTCCGCAAAGGGCTTACGTGCGAACTCCCCGGCCCCGACTGCATCGAGACATTCCCTTGCGAAGGCACGCTCTGCCGCAGGTACTCGTTGCCCCGGGCGTGCCCGTCCGTAGACCCCCATGAGGGCAACCTCGAAGCCGGAGAGCAAATATACGGGATCGAACTGGATCGATTGGGGCACGTACCCGAAGACGAGCGATGTAGACTCTATGCGGCCCCCGACGGGTGGAAGCAGCCCGAGGAGGGTCTTGAGAAGGGTCGACTTGCCCGAGCCGTTCGCACCGAGAATGGCCGTGAAGCTCGCCCGTGGTATTGCGAGAGAGATGCCCGAAAGCACGGGCCGGCCGTTGTAGCCGATGCTCAGATCATCGAAAATGATGAGCGGTCCGTCCATATCTCTCTCACCTCTCATTTTCGCCCCTGGAGGGCGCTCACCATGGTGCGGATAATGTAGTCCATCATCTTGATGTACGTCTCCGTATGGGGCACTCCCCCGGGCATGATAGGGAGGGTCACGAGGGCTGCGCCCGTGGCTTCCGCAATGCGCTTCGGCACCTTTTCGGGGAACTGCGGCTCCCTCACGACGAGGGGGACGTGCTCCGCCCTCATCATGGTAATGAGCTCCTCAATGTGGCGGGCGGTGGGATCGATGCCCGGCTTTATCTCGATCGTCCCGACGTACTCCATGCCGAATCGGGCCGCGAAGTACGGCCAGTGCTCGTGGTAGGAGACGAACTTCACCCCCTTGAGGGGTGCGATCTCCTTCTCCCATTCGGCGATCTTCGCGTCGAGGCTCGCGAGGTATGCGTCTCGATTGCGCGCAAACTCACCCTGATGCTGAGGGTCGAAGGACGCAAGGGCATTGTAGATATTCTGGATCGCGGTCTTCGCAAGGACAGGGTCGAGCATGTAGTGGGGATTTCCGTAAGGATGGACGTCACCCTCGGAGTGCTCCGTGGACTTCGGCACATCCCGGGGCACGATGCCCTTGGAGCAGTCCACATAGCCAGGGGTGCCTACCTGGATGCGGGGGTTCTTGCTCGCCTCCAGGAGAGCGGGGAGGAAGGCATGCTCGCAGTCGAGGCCAACGAGGACGAGGAGGTCCGCCTTGTTCATAATGGGCACGAAGCTCGGCTTCATGGGAACCCCGTGCGTGTCTTCGACGCCCGTGGCCAGGCTATTGACCTCGACGAGGTTACCTCCCACGGCGCGCGAGAAATCGGCGAGGTCGGTGAGCGTCGTGACGACACGGATCTTTGCGGCATGCGTCGGCGTTGCCGCGCAACAGAAGAGTGCTGCCATTGCGATGAGCGACAGCATAGAGGAAAGTATCCGCTTCATGGGAGATTCTCCTTTTCTCACCATCACCGTTCCTGCCAGCCGTGCGAATGGGAGCCGATGATCCACGCCCATTGCAGATAGACGGCGTTGTCCGGCTTGAAACCCGTTGCGGCGTTTGGATTGGTATAGGTATACTGGAGCCTGAGCTGGTCCCAGTGGCTCAAAGCCCACGTGATGTAGGGTGAGTAGGCAGAGGTTCTCGCCCTATTGTTCTCGGGGCTCTCCACGAAATCATAGAGAAAGCCTACGGTCCACTGGCGGTCGAACTTGTAGGCGAGGTAGGAATAAAGGCCCGTAGAGCCGATTGAGCGGTTGAGAAAGGCACCGTCCGGCGGATAAACGTCGTAGCGGTTATCGCTGTAGAGCACTTCAGTGCCCCACGTGACGGTCTGAAACTGGTTGTTCCGCAAGGGTTTGTAGCTCACCGTGAAGTCCATGCCGGCAAGGCGCCGCTCTCGCTCGAAGAAGGTGCTTCCGTCGGGCTGGGGGAGGCCTCCGCCTAGATCCGTGGTGGCGGGGTTCCAGAGGCCGGAAATTCCCGGCTCGATCGAGATGTCAGGGGTAAGGTCGAAAGAGCTGGACAGCCGTCCCCAGTAGTTCACGTTGCTCCCCTGCCGGAATTGGCCCACATCGTTCGGAGGTATGTCCCCCCCGAACTGGTTGCCCGCGCCCACGGTGAGGCTCACGTAGTGGCTGATGGGTACCAGGTAGTTGAGTTGCACGCCGTCCGTCCTCGATTCGCCGCCGACATACTCTTCGAGGGCGAGGGGACGGTTGACAAAGGGCAGCTCGTGGTCGTGGATGTACGAAAGACGGCCAAATTCCCCGAAGAACCGACCTGCCTTGACGGTGAGGTTCCACGGCAGGGAGGTGGTCTGGATCGCCGCCTCCTCAACGGTCGCGTCAGCCTCACCCGTCCTGGGGTCTGCCGAGGCGTTGATCACCGCATAGCCCTTGGCGAAAGGATCGACGGACGCGGAGAGGTTCAACTCCACCGAGCGCTGGAAGGCGTCGAAGCCGCCTGGCCGGTCGCTCCCCGTCTCATCCGATCCCTTGCTCCGGTAAGAGAAGACCGTCTCCCCCACGAGCCCAATGGCAGGATTGAAGACGCTCGGAACGGTCCTCGTCTGTGCCTCGGCCACTTGGTCCACCTTCTCCTTCAACTCCTTGACCTGCTGCTCCACTTGTTCAGCCTGGGCGGGCTCCTTGGCAGCTGTGCCCGGCTGCGACGGGGACCGAAGCCCCTTCATTTCGGCCTTCAGTTCTTCGATCAGCCTCTGCTGGTCCTTGATCGTCTTTTCCTGCTCTTTAAGCGTCTCCTCGAGGGCATTGAGGCGTTCTTCCATGGTCTGGGCAAGTAGACCTATGGGACACAAGGTAAGAAAAACGAGCGTCACGACTGCGATCAGATTTCTCACGATGGCACCTCCAACCTTTTAGCCTTCCTGACCCGCTATCTCCTGGCTGACTCGACATCAACCTGCCTGACAGTTAAGCTCGATTACGCCTGCCGATGCGAAGGCTTCCAGTAAGACGATGGGGTACACTAAGGGGGAGTCGATTCCCTGCGCCATTCGAACCATCCGGATCGCAGGTCGAATTCGAGAAGCGGGAAGCTCCGCCTCACCTTCCGCGTCATGCCAGCCCATCGTCTTGTGATGAGACGTGGAGGCAGGTCTATGGGGGAGGCGCCCGGCTGCCGACGGCAGAGGGGAAGGTCCCGGCAATAATGGCAGTGACCATGGGAGTGAAAAAAACAATTCGGTCAAGAACCGGGTGAATCACGGGAGCAGGGGCAGCAACGTCTACCGGGGAATAATGGAGGCCGGCAACGCAGATAGGACAGTCGTCGTGCTGGCATCCGTCATCGTGATGATGGAGAACCGGGGTGAAGGTTGAAAAGAGAAAAAGGCATACGCACAGGAGAGACAAGCGGTAGCGCATGTCGATAGGGTAAATTCTATGAGGCGCATTGTCAAGTTCGTACGACGCCATTTTTCTTCGCCACCTACTCAAGGGAAGCTCCTCACCCACAGGGCGGGGCTTCCCGGAAAGGAGCGGCAAAATAAGGCATGTCGCAACGCCATTTTTGAACATGGGGTCGGCCCGTACGAAAAGGGACCCTCAAGGGATGACGGACATGAGACATACGAGGCTATTCGTCATTGGTCGCTGAAGAGCGGCTCGACCGAGACCCTCATGACCCGCCCCGTCCTTGCGCCGAGCTTGTACCTCTCATCCATCCTCTCCCCCACGACCCAGATGATGTCCTTGCCCGAAAGGAGGAGCGGTACGCGCTGCCGCCTCTCCGCGGGCATCTTCCTCGCGATGAAGAAATCCTTCACCTTCACCTCTCTGTCCATGCCGAGGGGCATGAACCGGTCGCCCCTCCTGAAGGTCCTCATCGTAAGGCCGGAAACCTTGTCCGCGTCGAAAAAGGCGACGGCCCGGCCTTCCGGAAAGGAAGGGGGCGACTCAACCGAAAAAGAGACGTCCAGGACCACACCGAGGGAGGGGATCGCGTTTCTGCCGGCCCCTATGTCGAAGGTCTCCATCTCCTCGCCGGGGGGCTTCTTTCTCGTGATTATCAGATCGCCGTATACCCTTTTGGCCCTGATGCCGTGGGGGAGAATGACCGCGTTGTTCGGTCTTTCCGAAAAGAGGGATTTCTCCACGAGGCGCACGTGCTCCCTGAGGGCGATGAACCGGGGCTCCAGGCGGGCAAGCATCCTCGAGACGACCCTGAACCTCGCCTCCGGATGGAGAGACTTGAGGCCCTCCACGCTGGCCCTGACCGCCTCTGCGCGGAAAGACCCCTCCTTTTCGAGGAACTCTTCTGCCTTCCCATCGAAGAGGCGGTCCACTGAAGCGATGTCGGAGATGAGGAGGAGGATCTTTTCTCTGAAGCGGGGATTGAGCCTGGATAGGAGCGGCACGATCTCCATGCGGAGGAAGTTGCGCTCGTAGGTCTCTTTCAGGTTCGACGAGTCTTCGATAAAGGGGATGGAGAGCCTGCGAGCGTACGCCTCGATCTCTGAGCGAAACGAGTAGAGGAGCGGCCGCACGATGCGGTCCCGCTTTATGGGGATCGAGCCGAGCCCGTTCAGCCCGGAACCCTTGATGACGCGGAGCAGGAATGTCTCCACCTGATCGTCCCGGTGGTGGGCGATCGCTATCTTTCCGTATCCGTGGGCGTCGCACAGGTCGGCAAAGTATCGGTACCTCAGTTCCCTGCCCCCGTGCTGGATCGAGACACCCTGCTCACGGCTGTATGCCCGCACGTCCGCACGCATCACGTGGCACGGGATAGAGAGCCTCTGTGCAAGAAGCCTCACGAACTCCTCATCCCTTGCAGCCTCGTCCCCGCGGAGGCCGTGGTTCACGTGGGCGACCCCGAGGCCGAAGGCCATGTCTTTTGCGATCCTGTCGAGGAGAAAGAGGAGCGTCGAGGAGTCGACCCCTCCTGAGACGCCGACGAGGATCATCTCGCCGGGTTCGATGAGCCTTTCGTCTCTAATGACCCGCCGCACAGCCTCTTCGACGTCCATCGTGGCGGATCGTCAAGAGCAGGAGGAGCAGTTCGAGGATGAGCACCCTGAGCAGCCTGAGCCCGTCGACCCGGAAGACTTGAACTTGTACCCTGAGGAGAATCCGAAGGAAGACATCTTCTTCCTCGGGCCCGCGCTTCCACACTTCGGGCAATTCACGGACTCATCAGTTCTGAAGACGATGCACTCGAAATCGTCCCCGCACTTCTCGCACGTATACTCATAGATCGGCACTTCTCTTTTCCTCCTTCTTATGTCCTGTCCCGCTTCCTTCCCTCGTCGCGTGGGCGAGGAGATGGTAGAGGGATCCTGCGTACGTTTCCACGCCCTGGCAGCCGTCCCTATGCAGGGCCAGGGCCTCCTCAGCAAATATCTGCGCCATGGAATACCGGTTCCCGAAATAGCAGTTGAAAGCAGAGGTGTAGAGATAGAAAAAGCGGGCTGTCTCGTTCGTCCGGTCGAGCTTCATCACCTTTCGAAAGAGGCTCCGCGCGATCTGGTAGTATTCGCTCTCCAGGTAGCTGATCGCCGCATTGAGGATGAGCGTGGTCCGCCCGTGCTCGTAAATGTCCTCGATCAGGTCCCGGTATCCCTTCTTCCCGTAAATGGAGATGAAGGACCTCTCATTCTCCAGAATGAAGCGGGGCAGCAGGTAGTTGCCCTTGTAGATCTTTATGAGGTCCTTCACGTGGGCCACAAGCTCCCTAAGGAGCACCTTCACCTCTTTGAGGCCCTCGGCCAGCCTCCTCTCCGCTTTGTTGATCAAGATGTCGAACTCGTGGATCACCTTCTTCTCCGCGGGTGTAAGCTCCGAAGAATTGACGAGGGCCGTATACTCGGGCTTGTAGTATTCGAGCTGATAGATGCACTCCCGCAGCTTCATAGCCTCATGAAAGATGTAGCCGACGGTGATGTCGTAGAACTTCTCCTTGTAGGCGGCCTCGCAGGTGTTCCTGAAAAGGCCGTGGCACATCTGCTTCAGCCTGTAGAGGCAGCTCTTCCCGCGGTCGTCCACAAACTCTTCCATCTCAAGAAAGGTGAGCTGCCCGTTCCTGTGGAGGTCCATGCAGCGGTTGAACGTCTTGAAGACGGCGATGGACTCGTTAACGAGATCGATCTGCTTCTTTTCTGTATTCAAGTTGATCATTCTGCTCGGGACGCTCCTTTTCAATATACTCGTTTACCACCCGCCGCAGCTCTTCACCCTCTATGACCTCCTTTTCGAGGAGGATGCGGGCCACCTGTTCGAGGAGAGGCTTCTTGTCGCTCAGCGTCTGCCTTACCGAGGCGTACACGTTCTCCACTATCCGCCTGATCTCGTCGTCTATCTCCCGGGCAGTCTCTTCGCTGTAGTCCTTGGAATGGGAATCGCTGCTGATATCGAGGAACATGGACTTCCTCTCCTTCTCGTACGCTATGTGGCCGACCCGCTCGCTCATGCCGAATTCCTTCACCATGGATTTCGCTATGTCCGTGGCCTTGGCAAGGTCGTCGTGGGCCCCGGTGGACACCTCGCCGAAGCTCACCTCTTCGGCCACCCGGCCCGCGAGGAGGACTGCGAGCCTGTCCATGAGCTCCTTCTTCGTCATGAGATACCGGTCCTCCGTAGGCCTCTGCATGGTGTAGCCGAGGGCTGCTATGCCTCTCGGTATGATGGAGATCTTGTGCACGGGATCGGCGGTCTGCAAAAGGGAGGCCATGAGGGCGTGACCGGTCTCGTGAAAGGCCACGATCTCCTTCTCCTTTCTGCTCATCACCTTCTTCTTTTTCTCCAGGCCGGCGAGCAGCCGGTCTATCGCTTCGTCGAACTCCTCGCTCGTCACCTGGGACTTGCCTTTCCTCGCCGCGAGAAGGGCAGCCTCGTTCACGAGGTTCGCCAGGTCAGCGCCCACGAAACCGGGCGTCCTCGCTGCGATGACGCTCAGATCCACCTCTTTGGCCACCTTGACCCCCTTGCAATGCACCGCGAGGATGGCTGTCCGCCCGTTTATGTCCGGCCTGTCCACGAGCACGTGCCTATCGAACCGCCCTGGCCTCAATAGGGCAGGATCGAGGATCTCGGGCCTGTTCGTCGCAGCCATGATGATGACGCCCTTCTTCGTGTCGAACCCGTCCATTTCCGCGAGGAGCTGGTTGAGGGTCTGCTCCCTCTCGTCGTGCGAAGCAAGCGGGTTCAGGCCTCTGGCCTTGCCAAGCGCATCGAGCTCGTCGATGAAGATGATGCAGGGCGCCTTCTCCTGGGCCTGCCCAAAGAGGTCCCGCACCCTCGCAGCCCCGACGCCAACGAACATCTCAACAAAGTCCGATCCGCTCATGCTGAAGAAGGGTACCCGCGCCTCCCCGGCCACTGCCTTGGCAAGAAGGGTCTTCCCTGTGCCAGGCGCTCCCACGAGGAGGATGCCTTTCGGTATCCTGCCGCCGATGTTGAGGAATTTCTGGGGGGTCCTCAGGAATTCGATGATCTCCTTAAGCTCCTCCTTCGCCTCCTCCACGTCTGCCACGTCTTCGAAGGTGACCGTAATCTCGTTCTGGCCGAATATCTTGCTGCGGCTCTTTCCGAAATTGAGCACCCCTGAGGGCGCACCCCCCATTCGCCGCATGAGGAGGTTCCAGACGATGATGATAACGGCAAAGGGCAACACCCATGAAACGATGCCCTTGAGCAGCTTGTTCTCGTACTGGCCGGTGAACTTCACGTTCTGCTTCTGTAGGTCCTTAACGAGATCCGGATCCTCGACCCGCGCTGCCGTGAACTTCACACTCTTGCCGTCATCCTCCTTGAGCGTCCCCTGGACCGTGTCGCTGTTCACGGTGACGTCGCCTACCTTCCCCTTCGCGAGGTCCTCCTTGAACTCGCTGTAAGCGATCGTCTTTACCTCGGACGTGGACAGGTAGCTGTTGATGACGATGATAGCGACGAAGGCCATGATGAAGTAGAGAAAGGTGAAGTTTCTCGTCTTACTGCCCTTCCCGAGCTTATTCTTTGTCTTGAGGTCCAGAAAGGGACTCCTCCTGCCCCTCCTCCTCGTTGCCCTCTTCTTCTGCATATAAGATTGTAACAGATTTCGCCCCTTTTTGGAACACCTCTCGGTCTTTGGAAGGCCAAAAACAGATCATGGGATACCTTCCTTGTGCTAATTGCCCCATCCCTTCCCCCTATCTCTCACCAATGGGGCGCCCTGAGAAACCGAGTCGGATGGGACTGGATACAAAGATGCATACAAATATGGTAAAATAATTTCTTCCTGTGGTAAGATGATTTGTCCAGCTAGGGTATTGTAAAAAGGCGGGCCGTGATAGAATAAGAGGCGGTTCTGTGGCTCTTTTTCCCGGCATTTTGACCGGGCGGCTCGCAAAAGGGGTGTTTTGACATGGTCACACTGAGCTATTTTCCCGGATGCTCCCTGAAGACGGGGAGCAAGTTCTACGAGACCTCTGTCAGGAAAGTCTTCTCGACCTACGGCATAGAGCTGAAGGAGATCGACGACTGGTCGTGCTGCGGGGCGTCGGCCGCGCACACCGTGGACGAGGATCTTGCCCACGTGCTCGTGGCAAGGAATCTTGCCCTCGCTGAAAAAGAGGATGGCACGTTCTTCGCGCCCTGCTCCGCCTGCTACAGCCGTTCGAAGATCACGAACGACACGGTCAGGATGGACTCGGACCTGCAGAACAAGGTGAACAGCCTCATCAGCCCCCTCGAGTGTACGGGCTCCCTGGACATAAAGAACATCATCGAGGTGCTGGACGAGCATGTGGGCGCATCGCGCATCGCGAAGCGCCGGAAGTACGACCTTTCCGACTTGAAGGTCGTCCCATATTACGGGTGCGTGCTCACCCGGCTCATGCGCGTGAGACCGTACGATGACCGGGAGAACCCGGAGAGCATGGACCAGCTCCTCGAGGCTCTGGGCGTCAAGGTGCTGCCGTGGCCTTTCAAGATGGAGTGCTGCGGGGCCTCGAAGACCCTCACTGACCGGGCAATGACCGTCCGCCTCTCCGAGCGGATCATGGAGCGGGCCCTTCTGGCCGGGGCCGATGCCGTCGTCACCCCGTGCCCCCTGTGCCAGATAAACCTCGATCTTCTGCCCAGCCTCGGCAGCACGAAGCCCATGATCCCCGTACTCTTCCTCTCTGAGGTCTTCGAGCTGGCCCTCTTCGGCCAGATGGTGGGCCTGCGGTCGCACCTCGTCGCGGCTGACGCAATCATGACGAAGATCAGGGAGGCGTGATCCATGGGCACCGAAGAGAAGCTCCAGTATATCAAGTCAATCGACCCGGATGGGGGGGAACGCCTGCGCCGGCTCCTCGAGCGCAAATCCCTGCTCCTCGATAAAAACGTCTACGGAGAGCGCTTCACTGAAAGGCAGTTCAATCTCGTCTTCGACCCCCTCC
>CAYZAF010000452.1:0-4952 GCA_964476435.1 uncultured Syntrophaceae bacterium | reverse complement strand
GCCTCCCCTTCGCTTCCGAGACTCAGGTCCTCTTCGCACTGGCGTGCCTCGCACCAGTTCCGGGACAGGCTGAGGCAGGAGTCCACGTGCGACTCCCTCATGGGCTCGTAAACCATCTTGTGCGTCCGGAGCAGATAATTGATGTGGTTTCGCTTCTGGCGATAGTTCTTGCCGGCCAGCTCAACTAGATCCGCGGTCCTGTACACGTAGTCGAAATGATCCCGCACCGGCTCACAGACGAAGGCGGGCTTCCCCTCGAGCTCAGCTGCGAGCCGTCGGTCCACCCTGTCTATGTGCGGCTCGGGAATGTTCCTCTCCTCCTTCAGCCACTGGAGGAGCATGGCTGTCACTTCCGCCCTGGATGCGGGGCCGATGGGAGGCAGGGCTTGGACGCCGTTTCCGGAGTTGCCGCCGATGACAAGCAGCCAATCGCGATACGTGGACCAGAGAAAGCCGTAGTGGGCCCTCCATATGAACAGGTTGGTGAAGTTGAGCTCTGAAGTCTCGGGCTGATACTCCCAGAGCCTCGGGTGGATAATATCCCTGTCTTCGAGGGTTATGGGCCTGAATTCCGGGAAGACTGGTTTCATACGCCTAATTATATACCTCATTTCTCCCCCGTTCACAAAGGGGGCCCGCGCATCCGGACGTGCTCCCCACGCACGCCGACAGGAATGTCGAAGAGGGAGACGCCCCTTCGACACTTCCGGAACAACAAGCCGCCGCCATTTTGAAAAGGTATCCGCGATTATGGTACGTTACGTGATAGGTGGGTTGGCACGTTTGTTGCTCAATGCCATGGCAGGGGGAGGCCGGCATGATCACTGGAAGGAGCAGATTATCCGGTGGAATAGTTCCCCGGGGCCTCCTTCGAGGGACCTTAGAAACCGGCTTTGGCAAAAGGGAGAAACGTGTGTCATCTTGCTTGGTGCGACAAGGCAAGGGATTGGCCTGTCGATCATCCGCTGATTGAGGAGAAGCCCGACAAAAAAGGAAGGGAACGATAAGATGACGAAGAGATTGATGCAACTCATGGTTTTCTTGGTTCTTGCTGCAGGACTGGGTTCGCCGCTAGTCGCAGCCGACGGCCCGCCCATGGTCGTGGGCAGGGTAACCCATGTGGAAGAGGACCTGCTTCGATACGTCCCCGAAGAAAACGATTGGGTGGCAGCGGTCAGGGACGTGCCCTTTGCAGAGGGCGACACGTTCTACTCCGGCGATCAGGGCAGGGCCGAGCTTGTGGTGCCCAACGGGACATGGGCTAGGATCGGCAGCGCCACGCAAATCCAATACATTGCCCTGGACCCTGATTACGCAGAGGCAGACGTGGCCGCCGGCTTGGTCAGGTTCTACAACGAGGGTGGCAACACCGCTGTCAAGGCTGACAGCCCCTTCGGATATGTCCTTTCCTACCCCGGATCGGTGTTTGATTTCTACGTGGGTGAGAACTCCGTGGAGGTAGTTGCGGTGAAAGGGACGGTCAGTTTCGTTCACGCCGGCACCAATGCGAGGTACGACGTATCCGCGGGCTATCCGTCGATTCTCGCCGACCGGACCCAGGTGGCCTCGGGGGAAAGCGGTGTCGATCCCGACTGGGACGCGTGGAACGTGAGGCGCGATCGCTTCTGGGCGGAGAAGGCGGGAGAGAGGGGATTGTCGTACCGGTACCTGCCGCCCTCGCTTCAGAGCGACGCCTACGTTCTCGAAGAAAACGGCAAGTGGGAAAGGGTATTCTATGAGCGAAGGGAGTGCTGGTTCTGGAGGCCGACCCATGTGCCCTACGGCTGGGCGCCCTTCACCGTGGGCCGGTGGACCGAGTGGTACGGAGATCAAACGTGGATTCCCGCGGAGCCCTTCGGCTACATCACGCATCACTATGGGAATTGGGTCCTTGTGGGTGATCGATGGTACTGGGCCCCGCCAGTGGTCAGCCCTGGGCTGCCCCTTCTCGCGGTGGGCTTTGCGTGGTACCCGGGCAGGGTATGCTGGATTCACAGCGATGGATACGTGGGCTGGGTGCCCCTTGCGCCGCGGGAGACGTACTACTGTTACCACGCCTGGGGAGGCCCCCTCGCTGTCGTGGTGGCCGAAATCAATATAGGCCGGATCAACATAGGCGTGCGGAATTATGCGTACGCTGGGCATGCCGTTGTCGTCAACCAGAACAACTTCTACGGGGTGAATAACTATAGGAACGTCCAGGTTACCAACATAAGCACCACCACCATCATCAACAACTACCATGCAGCGCCCGTGGTCAACAACACGGTGATCAACAACTATCCCAACATGCGACAAAAGTACAGCTATGCGAACGTCACGGTGAACGAGAAGCCCCATGCAAGCGTGGTGAACCGGATCGAGCAGAATCAGCAGATCGTCCGCGAGGCCGGTAAAGCAAACCGCGCTGCCGTCACCGGGGAGGTGAAGAACATCCCGCAGGGCAGCATCAGTGGAGGGGCGCGGGTGCAGCAACCCAAGATGACGAACTACATCGTGCCGGCCTCTGACGTTAACCGGCCGAAGTCCCAAATGATACTTCAACAGAGGGACGTCAAGGCCGCCGGAAAAGAAGCAGGACTCCGGGAGGGGCAGCCGGGACCCGGCCAAACCGGCAGACCTGGAGGCGTCACCAATGCGCCCGCGAGCCCGCAGCCGGCACCGCAGGCCTCCAAGCCGCAAGGCGCGACGCCTTCGGGCGCGCCCGCCCGCCTCCCGCAGCGTGAAGGAACTGTGCAGCCTCGAGAGACCGGTCAGCAGCCCTTGAAGCCCCAGGTCCCAGGCTCCGCAAAAGCCGGTCAGGGCCCTCCTTCCCCTGCGCCAGTGCCAGGTTTGTCTGCTTCGAAGCCTCCGAGCCCCCGGCAGCAGGCCGGACCAGTGACAGGACCTCAACAGGGGCGCGAGCAATCTCCGCCTCCCCCAAGTCCCAGGCCTGGAACGCTTCCGACGAAAGAGGCGCCTCCTCCGAAGGCAGCCGGGTCCCAGAGGCAGGCCGAGCCAACTCCTTCGCCGAAGCCGGCACCGCAACCATTGCCCCAGGCAAGACCGGCGCCGCAACCATTGCCGCCGCAGGTACAGGCGAAGCCTGCGCCCCAAGCGCTTCCGCCGGCCCAACCAAAGCCGGCGCCGCAACAATCGCGGCCACAGGTACAGGCGAAGCCGCCGGCACCGCAACCAGCGGCCCCGCCGGCCCAACCAAAACCGGCACCTCCGCAGGTACAGGCGAAGCCTGCGCCTCAGAAAGGAGAGAAGGAGGGCGCCAAGCCAGGGGAAAAGGGCGCATCCAACGAGGAAAAAGAACAGGAGAAGGGGCAGAAGGAGGCCAGGTAGCGATCTAGGCCTCGCCCCAAGAGGGGTTGCGAGGAGAAACTTCAGGGAGGCACCAGCCTTGGCTACCAGTATTCGGCCATTAATTCAGTGGCCCAGGGGGGCTGCTCGACCCTTCCCTTCGGAAGGTATTCGGCCATCACTGGCTTTATGTCGATGACGGGCGTGCCGTCTATCGCATCCAGGTTGGCCACCACAAGCTTCCTGCCCTCCCTCCTCAAGAGATTGACAAAGGCCGTGCCTATATGGTTCGGCCTGTCCTTTTTCCGTTGCGCGAATATGCCCAACTTTGGCCAGGCAGGGTTCTCCCTCGGATGTTCCCCGGCCCACACGGTCTTCTCGGAGATGTGGAAGTAGTAGACGATCTCCGCATGGGAAAAGGAGTCAATGCCGTCCAAGGATGCTTCGGGAACGTGGTCGGCCAGTTCGATCTCGGAGGAGACCTCCCCCCAGTGGTCGTCAACGGGTTCTCTTCTTGAGTTTCTCACGAAGGCGATCGGCTCTATCGTAATGGGGTTCATCTTTCTCCCTTTCTTCGCTGCTTGAAGACAATGTCTCCGTACCAGGCAGCGGCCTGTCCGCCCATGTTGTCCGTGTTCGTCATGATGGCCACGCCCGTGATCTCTGCCGGGTCCTCGCCGAAAGCCTTCCGGTAGTCCGCGTATACATCTCTTTCCTCCGTAATCCACGTGTTGACCGGAGAAGCCCCGTTCTCGACGACGATCTGTTTGAACCATCCCGTGTACGGCATGGGGACGATGCTCCCTTTCTGGGTCTTGTTTGCCCACGTGTAAGAGAGGGCCCGAAGGGGCAGGAATTGCGAGTAGATCCTCTTGGCAATCCGGTATTTCATTCTTTCGAGAAGACCGATCTTCCCCATGTCGTAGGCGAATGCGACGTAGATCCGCGCGGGCGCGTCATTCTTTTCCCTCTTGGAGATGTCGGCGCCTTCCAGGATGCCTGCGACCTTCCATCGCCACTCCATGATAGGGTACGAAAAAGGATCGATGGCAACGCGGCGCATGAGCCCGCTTGCCGAATGGTCGGCGAGGGCCTCTATTGCCCCTCCGTCGTCGGCTACCTCACTGTAGGTGCTGTGGCGCTTCACATTTTTTAGGATCCACGGCCTCCAGCCCGGGGGAAGACGTCCCTCCTGGCCGTAGGCAGAGAACGCCCCGACATAGATATCCGGTGCTTCGGCGCGAATGGTGAGCAGCCAGGCCGTCAGAAGCAGGATCGAGGCCAGTGGAAAGGCTACGATCACATGTCTGCGCATCATGGGGCCTCCGCGGTGCCAATAGTACCCACGATATTGACCGGAAGCAATCTCGTGCCTGTCTGTCCCTACCGCTATATTCTTGGCAAATGGAGCATTACGCAAAATAAAGTAGCGATTCAGCGCTCTGCCCCCCGGCTGCGCCGTTTCCTTCGCTTAAGCTCGGTGCTTCCGTCTCTTTAGTGCGCTCTAGCGACTCCCCCCGCTTGCCTTCCGGAACTCGCGAAGGTGAGCTGCCGGCGGCCTTTTCGCTTGAGACATCCTCGGCATGCGGTAAGCCGCGCACCGCTCCTTTAAGTCGCAAGGCGCACTACCCGAGAGACTCCCGCAAGGCTTGCGAAAGGATTGG
>CAYZAF010000451.1:0-6376 GCA_964476435.1 uncultured Syntrophaceae bacterium | reverse complement strand
GGTCGAGCTTCGCAAACCGGTAACTCGTGCTCTCAGCAGGAGTTTGCTCGAGAACGAGCCTCATGTTCTCCTCTCTCTTCATCTTGTCTGCCAGGAGCTTCAAGTGGGCTATGATCTTCAGGCCAAACTTGAGCGCCTTCTTCGATTCGTGCATCTCTTCCCCCGTATGTATCTGCACCATCTCGTTGAGGCCTACCATCCCCACCAGGTGTGAAGCCCTGTTCATCCTCAGGTACGGCATGCCGTCCCGGTTCATGGTGAGGAGCGAGAGCGGCCCGTCCTCCCCTGCGGAGAGGAGCCTCTCGATGAACGCCCTCTTCTCCTTGTGCGCCTTCACCGTGAGGAGGAACCTCTCAGTGATGAGGTTGAAGAGGCGCGTATCGTCCCCTTTCGCCATGAAAGCGATGCGCGGCAGGTTGAGGGAGACGTTCTGCAGGGCCGTGTACCGCATGCGCCACGGCTCTTTCGCGTCGAGAAAATCGGATTCCTCGAGCTTGAAGCTCAGGCGGCAGCACTGGGATATCTTCGCCGTATCACCCCTGTCGAAGACGTAGTACGTGTTGCCCTTGTCCGCTGCCACGTCGCAAATATGGTCGAGGAACGCCTCGTGCCCCTCTGTCTTGAAGAACTTCTCGGTGATGTGCACCAAGGGCTTCGGGAAGAAGAACGGGCGCCCTGAGCCGTCGCCCTCCTTGAAGACCTCGAAGATCTTCCAGACGAACCGCTGGGCCTCCTTCTCATACTCCCCGTAAGTCTTGCCAGTAAAGACGCCGCCAGGGCCGATGGCGGGCACGTCGACGAACTGCTTCGGTATCTCCCAGTAGAGGTTGACGTCGGTGAAGATGGCCTGCCCCCCCCGTGCCACTGCCTGCTGGGAGAATTCGAAGATGAGCATCTGCGCGATCTGCTTCACCTCGCTGTCGCTCATGCCCTCGAGATAGGGCGCAAAGAAGATGTTGATGGCATCCCACCCTATGGCCCCGGCGAAATTGCTCTGGAGGGCTGCCGCGAACTTGACGAGGTGGGCGAGGAGCACGTCCGCGTGTCTCGCGGGCTTCGCCATGGAGAGGGAGTGGGGAAGATTGAGGCCGAATTTCTTGATATACTCGAGGGACTGGCCGCTGCAGTATGGCCGGTCGATGAACCCGAGATCGTGGAGGTGGATGTCGCCGTTCATGTGAGCGTCGGAAACATCCTGGGAAAACACGGAGAGGAGGGCAAACTCTTTCTTTATCCTCTCGGCCAGGGTAAGGTTTGTGGCCTCCGGGCCGTGGGGCACGTTCGCATTCTCCTTGTTCGGATGGAGGATGAGGCTGTCCACGTCGTAGATCGGCATACCGAGCCTCGTGTGCATCTTCCTGGCTGTCTCGAGCCCCTTCTCGATAAGCTTCGCGTTCACCAACTCCCTGATAAGAGGGGCTGTCACCACTTTAATGCCGGACTTCATGATTAGCTCCTCGACTCCCCTGCTGATCGAGGTGGCAGTATCCCGATCGACCATGGTCTCCCGGACTAGGGCATCGACGATCTTCGATCGGTCCCAGTCGGAAATGGTCTCTTCGGACGTGCGCACGAAAAGGTTGAGATCGGTTGTCTCCATTAATTCCCCCTTCTCCCTTTATCTGTTAATAACCCATTAAGAATACTATATATTGTGGCGCCCCTATCCACCACCCCTATATATTGGGTATTACTTACCCTTGCCCCGCACCCTTTGTCAAGAAAATTCTTTAATTTTTTTTTAACCGGGGAAATCGCCTGAAGGCGGGCGAAAAAGGGGTCTCTTACCAGCCGAACTTTCTCGCCACTGCCCTTTTTATGGAGCGCGCGAGGGTCGAAAAGAGGATGCCCCCTCCCACCATGAGGAGAATCACCCCGAAGAGGAAAGAAGGAAATGCTATCTGACCATCGGATGCCCACAGGGAGATATAGGCATGCCTGATGAAGAGGCCGCCGAAAAGGAGCAAGATAAGCCCTACCACCACGTACACCCCGAACACGAGCCAATAGAGCAGAGATTTCATCGCAGTCTCCTAAAGTTTCTCGGTCTTCAGCAGAACGGCCGCCTCCTCCGGGGTGGTCAAGACGGTATAGAACTGGTCGTCCCGCTTGAATCTTGCCGAATTGACGTCCCTGGGAAGAATCTCGATGTGCCAGTGGAAATAGTCATTGACCGGCGGCTCTTCCTCTGCCAGACCCTGACTCACTGCGTTGGGGGAGGTATGGACGACCACGGAATAGGAGCTCGCCACCTTCTCCACCCGCTTCATGGTCTCCAAAAAGACCCTGACGAAATCCTCCTTCATGGCCTCGTCGGCCCAGGACTCGAAGGCAGGATTGTGCTTCCTGGGTATGATCCAGACTTCGAAGGCCAGCCGTGAGGCGAAAGGGCAGAGCACCAAGAAATGATCGGTCAAAGAGACGATCCTTTTGCCCTGCCTCTCCTCCTGGCTCACCACGTCGCACAGAAGGCACCTCTCCTTCAAGAGATAGTGATTCCTGGAATTCGTCATCTCCAGCATCAGCTGCTGAGGCAGGATAGGCGTGGCAAGCACGTGAGAATGTGGGTGAAAGATGAATGAGCCCGCCAGCTCTCCATGGTTCTTGAACACCTGAACGTACTTGAACCGTCTGTCCTTCTTCAGATCGACGATGCGCTCCGTGTACATGTCCACGATGCGCGCCATCTCATCCCTACCGAAGGCCGAGATGGTCTTCGTGTGAGAGCGGCTTTCCACGATCAGCTCGTCCGCCCCAAGGGTCCCCATCTTGTCGTAGAAGCCTTCGGCCCTCTTGTCTTCGGCGGCTTCTATCTGAAAAACAGGATTGGCCGCAGAGAAGCAGCGGACGAGCCACGATCCGTCGCGGTCCCGAATCTCCCTTATGGAAGGCGGCGTCTGGTCTTCGTTGCCCGGACAGAAGGGACACGTGCCCGCGGCAATCGACTTGGTCTTCCTGAACCCTACGACCACCCAGTTCCCCAAGAAAGGATCGCGCCTGAATTCATTCATCAGCACTAAGAAAGTAACTCATGCTACTCTCCTTGTCAAAGAGATAAATTTTGACAAGAGATGCGCTGTCATGGTAGAAATACGGCTCGTGGCAATCAAAATTTACAATTCCCTCACCGGAAAGAGAGAAGCGTTCGTACCCGTGAAGGAAGGCGAGGTGCGCCTTTACGTGTGCGGTGTCACGGTCTACGACCATTCCCATATCGGCCATGCCCGGGCCGCCATCGTCTTCGACGTCGTTTCCCGGTATCTGCGAGCCTCAGGCTACAACGTCATCTATGTGAGGAACTTCACCGATGTGGATGACAAGATCATCAACAAGGCGAATGCCGAAGGTCGCAGCTGCAAGGAGGTGGCAGAGACGTATATTGACTCGTTCCGGACGGACATGGCGAGCCTCGGCGTGCTTCCCCCCACCTACGAGCCCAAGGCAACGGAGCACATCGATGACATGATAGCCCTCATCGGGGAGCTCGTCGAAAAGGGGTATGCCTACGAACTGGACGGCAGCGTCTATTTTTCCGTGGCGAAAGACCCGTCATACGGCCGGCTCTCCGGAAGGACCCCAGAAGACATGATGGCAGGGGCGCGCATCGAGGTGGACGAGCGGAAGAAAGACCCCCTCGATTTCGCCCTCTGGAAGGAGTCGAAGCCGGGCGAGCCCGCCTGGGACAGCCCCTTCGGCAAGGGAAGGCCTGGCTGGCATATCGAATGTTCCACCATGAGCATCAAGTACCTCGGGAACCCCTTCGACATACACGGCGGAGGCAAGGACCTCCTCTTTCCCCACCACGAGAACGAGCGTGCCCAGGCAGAGTGCGCGACCGGACGCACCTTCGTCAACTACTGGGTGCACAACGGATTCGTCACCATGGCCAGGGAAAAGATGTCGAAATCCCTCGGCAACATCCTCCTCATCAGGGAATTCCTCAAGCAGTATCACCCGGAGGTGCTCAGGCTCTTCTTCCTGTCCGCCCACTACCGCAACCCGGTGGATTACACGGACAAGGCCATCGAGAACGCAGACAGCGCCCTCCAGAGGCTGTACGCGACCCTGGAAAGAGTTGCGGAAGCCCAGGGCTCGGCCGAAGGCTCACCTCTCGGAAACGACGAGATCGAGGACATAGAGGCGAGGTTCCATGCGGCCATGGATGACGACTTCAACACCGCGCTGGCCCTGTCCTGCGTCTTCGATCTGGCTACGTTGATCAACCGCGTCCTGGACGAGGGCAGCGACTCGGCCCTCCCCCTGATCCTCCATGGAAGAAACGTGCTCCTCTCCCTGGCGAACCTCCTCGGCCTCCTCACGGAAGACGTTGCTGTCTTCATACGCTATGAATCGCATCGCCATCTGGCCAGGGTCGGGCTCGACGAGGCCAAGGTCGAAGACGCCATAGAGCAGAGGGCCGAGGCCCGGCGCGCGAAGGACTTCAAGAAGGCCGACGAGATCAGGAGCTCGCTTCTGGAAAAAGGCATATTGCTCCTCGATTCGCCCCAGGGCACCAAGTGGAGGGTAAAGAAGTAGGGGGGTTTTATAAAGGCCGGGGCTTGAGGCATCCCGCCAAAAGACAATGGAAAAATGGGATATCGTCAATTCCAGGATTGACAGGGACTATAGGGTCTTCAGGGTCAGGGTGGACAGGGCCCTTTCACCGAGGACAAAGGGGGAGGGAGAGTTCTATACCCTGGACTCAAAGAACTGGGTCAACATCATCCCCATCACACCCTCGCGAGACGTGGTCATGATCAGGCAGTACCGCCACGGCTCCCGCCAGGTCACCCTCGAAATACCGGGAGGCCTCGTGGAGGAGTCGGATCCCAGGGCAGCCGGTGTGCGGGAGCTGGCTGAGGAGACGGGCTACGTGGCAGGCGCAGTCACCCTTCTCGGGGCCGTCAATCCCAACCCTGCCATCTTCAACAACCTCTGCTACACGTACCTCGCGGAGGACGTGAAAAAGACGGGGGAGCCGAGCCTCGACCCGAACGAAGACATAGAGGTCGACCTCATCCCCCTTTGGCGCATCCCGTCCCTTATTGCCGAGGGGCGCATCAACCACGCCCTCGTCATCGTGGCCTTCCACCTCTTCTTTCAGCAGCAGGGGCAGGGCTTTTCGCCATGACCCCGGTTCTCTGTTTCGTGGGAAGATCGAAGACGGGAAAGACGACCGTCATTGAGCGCCTCATTCCAATGCTCAAGGCAAAAGGCATCACCGTGGCCACTATAAAGCATCACAACCACCCGTTCGAGATCGACTACGAGGGAAAGGATACGTACCGGCACAAGGCGGCCGGGGCGAGAACTGCCATGATCGTCTCCTCCCGGAAGTTCGCCCTCGTGAAAGACCTCGACCGGGAGCTATCCCTCACGCAGATCGTGGCGCAGTACGCAGACGACGTCGATCTCGTCATCGTGGAGGGGTACAAGGCAGAGCGCCTGCCCAAGATCGAGGTGTACAACTTCCGCGAACATACCCCGCCCGTGGCCGCCGACGACGCGAACCTCCTGGCCCTCATCTCAGACATTGAGGTACCAGCGCGGGTGCCCGTCTTCCTCAGGGACGATATCCAAAGCATCGCAGCCTTCGTCTTCCGGGAATTGAAGCTCGGGAGATAGCCCTCGATTAGGTGTACGGCCAACCGCACCTTCCGTATCGCTTGCGGCTAAGGCATATTACGGGGTTTAGGCGTCCGGCCGATCGCATGTTCAGGATCGCGATCTGCGGCGCCCTCTTCGCCATGCGGCCTCCAGCGTACATAAGTACAGCTTCCGGCCAGCACGGCTCAGATCGCATCCACATCTCATCGATTCCTCCATGCGCATCGTCCATTCGCCGCCGGGTCTATCAGTCGACCGACCCGGCGATGAAGAAGCGGTTGAGAATCCAAGCAACGACACAGCAGTCATGAACCCTGTCTCGCCCGTCCGCGAAAGGCTGTTCCTTCCCGATTCGCATCGCTTAGAGGGGCTGGGGTACCCGTCACGAAAAGACGAGCGAGTTGGTACCAATAGGCAAGCCCCGCACCAGGAGGGTGCGGGGCTTCTCCATGATCCACGTGAGTGATTCCGAGGCTAGTACTGACGGTAGGGCGCTCGTGTTTGCGGAGGATCACACGACAAGACTAGAGGGCACGAACCCGCGGCCGCCACCCTCATAGGGCCGCGGGTGGGTCCGCAATCGAGCGTGAGCGAGTCTTTCGTCTAGACGGGTCAGCACCGGAAGCGCCTAGCGAATCGGAAGGAATAGGCTTCGAAAGCGGACGGGGGCCTTGGAAATTTTTGAAGCAATCCCCCGATATCAGCGGTCGCCACAAATCAATAGGATATGGCAAGTGGCCGGAGAATAGGGCTTCGAAGCGTTCGGCGA
>CAYZAF010000450.1:0-2750 GCA_964476435.1 uncultured Syntrophaceae bacterium | reverse complement strand
CTGGGGATGAGCGAGGACACGCCCATAGAGCACCACCTCATCACCAAGGCCATCGAGAATGCGCAGACGAGGGTCGAATCGCACAACTTCGACATCAGGAAATACCTCCTCGAATACGACAACGTGATGAACAAGCAGCGCGAGACCGTTTACGGCATGCGCAAGGAGATCATCAACGACGAGGATATGAGGAACCGGGTCGTTGAGATGGTGGAGGACCGCCTCGAGACCTTTGTCGACGAGTATGCCCCGGAGAAGGTCTACCCGGAGGAATGGGACATCGCCTCCCTCAAGGAGCGCATCTATGAGACCTTCTTCTTCCACGTGGACCTTGACCACTACGACGTAAAGACCATCACCAAAGCGGGGCTCCTCGAGATGGTGAAGAAGTCGGTCTGGTCTGCCTATGAGGCGAAGGAGCAGCAATTCGGGGAAACGACGCTGAGAAGCATCGAGCAGTACATTACACTCGCCTCCCTCGATGCCCACTGGAAGGAGCACCTCCTCTCCCTCGATCACCTCAAGGAGGGCATAGGGTTGAGGGGCTACGGCCAGAAAGACCCCTTGAGGGAGTATCAGCGGGAGAGCTTCGAGTTATTTCTCGATATGCTCGATAGGGTCAACCAGGACACGGTGAGCAAGCTCTTCGCCATACAGCCTGCCCGCCATGAGGACGTGGAAGAATCGATACGGCCGGAAGCACCCGTCATCTTCATGAACCGGGGCGATGATGCCCCCCGGGAGCAAAAATCAGGCAAGATAGGCAGGAACGATCCATGTCCCTGCGGGAGCGGGAAGAAATACAAAAAATGCTGCGGCAAGTGAGGGAGATGGAGAGGGGCTCCTGCCTATCCGGTCCGTGAAGCATTTTGCCGTCCCATCGTATTCCAAGGGTTACTTCTTTATCCTTCTCTGCCTCGTTGCCTCGTAGGCGGCGATAGCAAAGGCAGATGCCACGTTGAGGGAGGGAAAGTCAACAGAGGCGGGTATCGAGAGGAGCATGTCGCACCGCTGTCTCGTGAGCCTCCTCAGGCCCTCCTCACCTCCGAGCACGAGGCAGAGCGGCATAGTCAGATCCATATCGAAGACTTCCTTGCCTGCCTTCTCGTCGAGACCGAAGCAGAAGACGTTTCTCTTCTTCAGCTCTTCTATGTATCGGGGCAGGTTCGTGACGCGGCTTATGCGCACGTGCTCTGCCCCGCCCCTGGCAACATTGGTTACCGCCTCCGTGACGCTGCAGGCATTGTCCCGGGGGATGATGAGCGCGTCGAGGGAGAAGCACGCTGCCGTTCTGATCACATTCCCGAGGTTTTGCGGGTCGTAGATGCCGTCGAAGGCGGACAGAAAAGGAAGCGGCATGGAGGGGATCGTTGCGAGAAGGGCGTCGGGTTCAGCATAACGGAACCCCTCCCGCTCGAGGCGGACGTGCGACTTAATACCCGGGAACCTTTTCGCGAACTGGTCCCTGGTGATCACGCGGACGGAAACCCCTGCCTTCCTTGCCTCTTCTATGATCGCGGAGACGGGCCGTTCGTGGCCGCCCTCCACCCATAGCCTCGTTGCCTCTTCCGGATGGGAGCGGAGCGCCTCGATGATGCTGTTTCTATTGTCGAGATAGGGCATCTCTGATCTGGTCCTCTACGAGTTCCAGGGCTGCTTTCGGATGCTCCGTATTGAGGACCGTCCTTCCGAGCACCACGTACGTTGCCCCTCTAAGGATGGCCTCGCCGGGAGAGACCGTCCTTTTCTGATCATCCTTCGCTTCGGTGATTCTCACGCCCGGCGTGACGATCAAGAAATCCCGGCCGCAGACTTCGCGGATCAGATCGATCTCCTGCCCTGAAGCAACGACGCCGTCAAGGCCCGCCTCTTTTGTCAAAATGGCGAGATTCCTTGTGAACACCTTGGCGGACATCGTGATCCCCATCTTCTTGAGCTCTTCGTCGTCAATGCTTGTGAGCACGGTCACGGCGATGATCTTGGGACGGTCGATGGCGAGCCTTGCCGCTGCCTCAAAGACCGCTTCGCCTGCTTTTTTCATCATGGTAAAGCCGCCTGCCGCGTGCACGTTGAATATGTCGACACGCAGTTTGGTGGCCTCGACTGCCGCTTTGGAGACTGTGTTCGGTATGTCGTGGTATTTCAGGTCGAGGAAGACCCCTGCGCCGCTCCCCTTAATGAACTCCACGATCTTCGGACCGCAGTGGGTAAAGAGCTGCTTCCCCACCTTGAACATGCCTACGTGGTCTTTGAACTCTTCTACGATGCTCTGGGCCTCGTGAAAGTCCTCGACGTCGAGGGCAAGGATCATTCTCGCTTTTGCGTCCATAGTGCGCTCCTTGCAAGCCTTGCTTTGGATCTGCCCTAAAAGCCCGCCTGTCCGGCGCTAGTATGCAACTCTCCCTCTACTTTTACCCCTTTTTTGTGATCCTGTAAAGATGAGAAGCCCGCAACGGCACGGTGATGAGAGTCTTTGGCACGTGCCCGCGTCTCTTCGGAAGCCCCCTTGTACAATCGGAATCAGGTGGACTATACTAGAGGGAGCGGCTGGATACGAGGTAAGACGCCACATGGCAAAGGTCCTGATCATTGACGACGATGAGCTGATATGCGAAATGCTCTCCCTCATGGTAGAGGACATGGGCCACTCCGCCTCGTACAGGATGACCATCGAGGATGGCTTCAAAGCGGCTTCTTCCGACGCTTACGATGTCGTTTTCCTGGACATTAGAATGCCCGACGGGAACGGG
>CAYZAF010000449.1:0-3900 GCA_964476435.1 uncultured Syntrophaceae bacterium | reverse complement strand
CCGGCAGTCAGAAGGCGCAGGCAAAACAGGCAGCCGCGGTAGTCGCGAGGATCTACGATCAGAACGTCTTCCCGTCCATGAAGGTCGACTGGACAACGTATCCGAACAACATCGGCCATCGCAACTGGCCTGGGTGCTTCAGGTGCCACGACGGCTTTCATCGAAGCGCCTCCGGCGACACCCTCGCGAGGTCGTGCTCGGTCTGCCACACTATGCCGCAGCGCGGCCCTCTCCTGCCCCTGGGAACCAGCATCCTCACCGGCGAAGAACCCTGGCACCCGCTTCCGCTGAAAGGCAGGCATGAGGAGATCCTCTGCAGCCAGTGCCATCGGGCAGGCTACCGGCCGCCGACAAGCTGCGCCTCGTGCCACAGGCTGCCCGAGTCGGCGCCCATGATGTCCTCCGGCTGCGATATCTGCCACCTCCGGGAGGGAGATGTTAAGCCTTTGGCGAGTTGCACGTCCTGCCACAAGAGCCTCGGCGGGCTTCACAAGGCGAGCGCCCATGGGGCCGCCGAGTGCACTGCGTGCCACTCGCCCCATGCATGGAGAGTCACTGCCAGGGAAACATGCCTCGCCTGCCACGACGACAAGAAGGAGCATCACTCGCCTAAGTTCTGCGGCGAGTGCCACGAATTCTCGGGCGCGGTGAAAACCGCAGACCGCCACCCGTAACGAATCGGCATTGCGTTATGACGTACCATTTCGAATTGGGAATCGGCCATTTCGATTGCGCCATGGACCGGAAAGGAGTTTACTCGCAATCACTCTTTCCTCGTTTGGATATAATCACTCAACCTGATGCATTTTTGCGAGGACCTCCTCCAGAGTTCCCTCAAACGGGCCGGCGGCCTCCAGCTTGATCGAAGTTAACGCTACCGCGAAGCGGAGTGAGTCTTCAACAGAATGATCGAGCCTGCGTGCCAGGTACGATCCAATAACGGTGTCGCCGCGACCCATCCTGCCTCGAATGCTGCTGTTCGTAAACTTAAAAAACGTCGGTCTCCCCTTCCTGTGGGCCAGCACTCCTTGCGCGCACGTGATTACGGTCTCTGAACTTCCCCAGTTCTCCAGTATATCGGCCTGGTGCTGCAGAACGTCGGTCCCCGTCAGCGCTCGCGCCTCTGCGGCGTCGAGCTTTACGTAATCGGCCAGCGCCAGGATTTCCTTTTTTTCGGGGACATCCTCAAGATGGACTTCTCCCGTTTCCGCATCAGGTCGGAACACGAAGCCCTGCATATCGACGGACAAACGGAATCCCCGTGCCTTCAGTGCCCGCATCACGTCCAGCTGGGTGCTCCGGGGTCCGAGGCAGCAAAGGTGCACGAGGCACGGTTCAAAGAGAGGAATGTCGTCAAGACCAAGACTATCCCCAATCTTTACCACAGAGGCCTGCCTTTCATCGAGATTCGCGCTCGGCAGCTTGACGAGTATCTCACCGAGTTCTCCGCGCCTAGCAATGACATCGATTCTCTTGGCCTTAAGCGGTTCGAGCAGGCGTTCTTTGCCTTCAGGGATTTTCGTCACCGCGGCAATTCTTTTGCCCAGGCAGGACGCTGCTGCTGCAGAAAAAACCACAGGGCCGTGCTCTACCATGAAAGAAGGTCCCAGGAAAGGGACAATCTTTGCCGTACCCATCTCGCCAATAAAGACAATATCGTAGCTATCCGCGCTGGCGTGCCCGCTCAAGGATTTTTCCGTCGCCATATCAGTCTTATTTGACATGTTTTCCTCCCCTGTCGGTTCTGTCCTTAGCTCGTCAATTACCACACGTAGTCGTGAACGTCAATCAACCTGAGCTATTTGAGGCTGAGGCCGCAAGGGGGGGCGGGCCCGCATTTTGTTGGCTTTGACCGGGAGCGCTTTCGCAAGCCCCGCCCTGTGGGCGCACGTCGAGGTGCGCCATGAATTGGGCTCTATTCCGTTCCGGGAAGCGTGAGCCCTGTGGGCGGGGGGCTTTACAAGCTGGAAGTGCCGGATTATAGTCCCAGTGTACCCTTCGGCCGCCCAGAAAACAATGGGGAAGGCCGGCCAGTCTGTTCGTGAGGAGGTACGGCTGGCGAATGAATCGATCCCGACGTTTGAACAACAGCGTTCTTCGCCGAGATAGAGGAGGAGACAATGGAGAGAACAGTCGGGTTAACGGAAGATTACGGGAAGTACTGCGACACCGGGGCCGCGTCAGGACAGTCCGCGTGCGGCCAGACTACCGACGAGTGCGACGACTGGTGCTGCTGCTAAAGGAGGCAGGGCACCAGGATTCGGGGTGCCGGCGGGATGGCGGATAGGGGTCCGCCTTGCGCCAAGGCTTGATCCTCTTCCCGAAGTCGTGAGGACCTCACGCGCCGGTCCCCCATCACGTCAATCCTTCATCTTGATGAGGAGCCAGTTCTGTTTCTTGCCGGCGAAACGGGTGCGGATGAGGGCGAATCTACCTTTCAGTCTTCTGCCGTGGAGGTTTATTTCCACGTGCCCGTCGCCGACGGCCTCTTCCATGCTCTTCGGGGGGCTCTTGCCGGCAAGCACGTTATCGTACGTCCCCTGATCCCAGAGCTCCACGCGGCCGGCTCCGTACTCCCCTTCCTCGATTTCCCCCTCGAACGTAGCATAGTCGAGGGGATGGTCTTCAACCTCCACCGCGAGCCGTTTCACCGCCCGATCCATGACAGGTTCCTTGGGCACGGCCCAGCTTTTGAGCACTCCGCTCACCTCGAGACGCAGGTCATAGTGGAGGTGAGTGGCGTGATGCTCCTGAACCACGAAGATGGGGGCAGAAGGACGTGCGGCATCTCTCTTCATAGTGAGATTATAGGTCCGGGCCAGGTGAAAGGCATCGTGCAATCCGCCGCTCTCATAGTCCCCGGGCCGCTTCGTACCACTCCTCTCCGTATGTTTCGCGTCCGTGAAGGAGCAGACATGCTCTCCCCGGCGGCGCGAGATCCACAGAGTGGGCCGCGAGAAAGGAGGCGACGGCATCCGGAGAGTCGGTCAGGGCTTCGAGCGTCTCGATCTCGGAATCCACCCCCGAGCAATCGTGAACTTTTTGGACATCATTGAAGGACAGAGACAAACGGCAGGAGAAGCAGACCTCAGAGCCGTAGAGGGCGCGGATGAGCCCGGTCGCAAAGAGGTGACCCTCGTCAAGGTCCACGCCCAACTCCTCGCGCACCTCCCTTTTAAGGGCATCGAAGGGGTGCGGCTCTCTGCCGTCTTTCTCCCGTTCCATATAGCCCGCGATGACGTGGCACGCGCGGCGGCGTGAGTCGACGCGGCTCCTCTTCTCGATGATGATCTTTCCGTCAGCGGTGACGATCGCCACCGATGCGGCGAGCGGGTTTGCCTGTGGCAGGCCGGGGAAGGCAGATCTGAATTCAGCGGTTGCCGTACCGATGCATTCGCGAAAGTCGGTGTCGGAAAGCATAAGCCGGAGGCAGCCATCGGTCCGTTCAAAGCTGTCAAGGCGAAAGAGGGCGCCGTCATAGACCATAATGCCCGCCTCGCCGCTCGTGCGCAAATAGGTCTGCCAAGCCCGGTCGATGAGGGCCTCGGCGGACGGCTCCCGAAAGGAGCGTCCCGGCCGGTATTCCGCTGAGACCGCCGTCCTTGGGAAGAGGCCGTGGGCAAGGACCTCGAACTCCTCCGTGCCGGTTGACTTCGCTGTCTGCGGTGTACCGGCCTCTCTGTTTGACGCAGCCATCATACCCCCAAGTTCGCCCGCACATGGTAGCATGGAGGGCTCAAGCCACGCAAGAAATCCCGTTGACGCCATGCCTCTGCCCTTGCGAAAATGGAACGGACAGGCCTGGACCACGTTCCCGGTGGGCTGGCTTCCCAAGCTTGCGGCGGATAGACCCATATCGCGCGTCCCTCTCATGGTTCTGCCCCGCAAAGGTAAGGGACA
>CAYZAF010000448.1:0-3685 GCA_964476435.1 uncultured Syntrophaceae bacterium | reverse complement strand
TTGAGAGAGACGGCCAGCGACACCGCGCCGGAGAAGGCACCCTCCCTGGCCGCAGCTACCGTGCCGGAATAGCTGACGTCCTGACCCATGTTTGGCCCTTTGTTGATCCCAGAAATCACGAGGTCGGGCTTTCTCGGCAGGACGACCCTGAGTGCCAGGAGCACTGAATCGGCAGGAGTGCCGTTTGTCGAAAAGACTCGATCCCCGAGGTCCTTGATCCGAAGCGGCTTGTGGAGGGTTATGGCATGGGCGATGCAAGTCCGCTCAGACTCAGGCGCAACCACCCATACATCATCGGTCTTGGAGAAGGCTTCTCTGAGGGATTGCAGTCCTTCCGAATCTACGCCGTCGTCATTCGCAAGAAGGATCAGCAACTAATGTCACCAAGCATAAAAACAAATCGGGGCGACTGGATTTGAACCAGCGGCCACCAGCACCCCATACTGGTGCGCTAACCAAGCTGCGCTACGCCCCGACTTTCAGGTTTGTAGTATAAGACATTTCTCCGAAATAGACAAGCTCAACGACCTAGAAAAGCCCTCGATCTGGCAGTGGGAATCTCCTTGACAAGAACTAAGGTGGTCCTCTATTGTAAAGGCGATCTGTATCGCCTATGCCTCGCGGGGCCACCATGAAAAGACGCTCGGCCGTACTTCTCACCGTTTCCCATGCCTCAGCCGACATCAACCAGGGGGCCGTACCCGTGCTTCTTCCCTTCTTTATTGCGGCCCATCATCTCTCCTACGCCGCTGCGGCCACTATCGTTTTAGCGATCAATGTCGTCTCGACCGCCCTACAGCCGGTTTTCGGCTATATCTCCGACCGCCGGCCGGCGCCGTGGGTGCTTCCGTTCTCAATGCTCCTCGTGGGACTCGGCGTCTCCTTCACCGGGTATGCCCCCACGTATGCCATGGGCGTCGCCGCAGTCATGGTGAGCGGGCTGGGCATCGCCATGTTCCATCCGGAGGGTGCCCGCCTCATGAACCATCTCGCCGGAGAGAGCAAGGCCACGGCCATGAGCCTTTTCGCTATTGGCGGCCAGCTCGGTTTTGCCGTTGGCCCTCTCATCGCCACCGCCGCCCTTTTCTGGTTTGGCCTCAGGGGCACCGGCTGTCTCATGGTCCCGCCGGCCATCCTGGCGGCTGCCCTGCTCTTCATGTTGCCCCGACTCACCGCAGGCTACGAAGCAAAGAGAGTCGTCCACTCCAGAACGCCGGTAGCGGAAGGGAGGGACCGATGGCCTGCGTTCACCTGCCTCGCCCTTGCCCTTCTCAGCCGATCAGTGATCTTTTACGGCCTCAACACGTTCCTGCCCCTTTACTGGATCCACGTGCTGAACCAGACCAAAGCACGGGCGGGCGCGGCGCTCCCCTTCTTTCTCATCGCATCGATGGTGGGAAACTTCATGGGCGGAAAGACCGCTGACCGCATCGGCTTGCGTATGGTGACCATCATGGGCTTCCTCCTCCTTTCGTGTTTTCTGCCCCTTCTGCTCGTCCCTTCGAGTCCATTGGCAGCGACCCTGCTGCTCGTGCCCATCGGGCTCGTGCTCTCGTCGCCTTTCGGCCCTATGGTGGTCCTTGGGCAATCCTACCTGCCCCGCAGGGTGGGCCTTGCCTCCGGCATCACCCTGGGCCTCGCTTTCTCTTTTGGCGGCTTGACAACGCCCCTTCTCGGCTATATCGCCGATCACCACGGGCTTCGCGCGACCATAGGGGTTGTCGCTTGCATGCCCCTTTTGTGCCTGGCCCTGTCCCTCATGCTGCCGGCGGGAAAGAGCACGAGCCCCGAGGCTGGACCCGTTTCCCGGAAGGCCGTAACATCCGACCCTGCAACGAGATAACGCTTTTGGCAACGGGCCGTTGATGGGCACTTACCGTGAACGGAAGCGATGATGCCCCTCTACAGGCTTCAGGCTGCGCAGCCTTAGTTTGCCTTAGTTTTTGTCTTGCAGAGAATGCGCCAGAGTGGTACTAGTGAGGTAGACGAGCCCTTGTATGTGAACGGGAAGGCATTCGCGGAAGCGGTTGCGGAAGGAGAGTCCTATGAGAGACGTGGTACATACCTCGCGCATCATGATCGTGCGGGAGAAAGGCCCTACGAGAAAAGCTATCATCGAGGGGTTCACGGAGCCGGTCTACTATGGCGTCCACAGCGGCATCAAGCGGTTTTACGGCGTCGAGCCGGAACTGGAGTATCCTGCCACTCTGGACCACATGATCGCGGCCACAGCCGGCTGAATGATGGGAACACTGGCCTCGGCGATGGCCAGAAAAGGCATAGAGACGCCCGAGCACCTATACTGGGCGGAGGTGGAGGGCGACATTGAGAACGTGAAAGGCGTGCTCAGGATCACCCAGATCCGAGTCGACTATCACCTCACCGCGGGAGAGGAAAAGGCAAAGGACGCCAGGGAGGCCTTCGCTACCTATCTCGCCTCCTGCCCTGCTGCCCAGAGCGTGATCGGCTGCATCGACATCAGAGACAACCTCGTTTTTCACTAAGGGGCAGGGAGTACCTGTAGAATCTCGCCCAATATGCTGCTAAACTGATGCAGAGGCATCCCTGGAGGTCTCCCTTTTTCTTGGGGATCAAGTTTTACCTGCTCCAGGCTGCCCTCGAAAAGCTGCGCTGCCATAGCGAGAGCGATCCCACGTTATGAGACGAACAAAAGGAGGAGCCGTCATGCCGCGAATCACCACATCGAGAAAAGAGGAAGGCGCGATGAGTCGGTCTGGACGTTGTGCGAAGGTGTGCGTCGTTCTAATGATCTTGCTGCTTATCGGTGCTGTCGCCGGGTGGTCAGGCGCCTCGGCGGCTCCGGCGCTAGACCTTGGCGGGTATACCGGGCCGGACGCCCAGTACATCATCAAGCAAATTCCCGAGCCCGTGCTCAAGCCCGGCTACAAGTTCAAGGCAGGCTACCTCCAGGTCTTCTCCGGAATCAACGTCATGATGACGCTGCAGAACGAATGCGAGAAGAAGGTAAGAGCCCTGGGTGGCACGTTCATCTCATACGACGCGGGCCTGGACATTCAGAAGCAGGTGAGCCAGATGGATCAGCTCATCAGCCAGAAGGTGGATGTCATCATCGCGTATCCGACCACCGACGTGGCGCTGACGCAGGGGGTAGCCGCGGCAAAGGCAGCGGGCATTCCGGTGGTCCAGGTGAACGTTCCGTCCAACTCTCAGAAAACCCTGGACCCGAACGTGGCTGCCATGGTGGGCATGGCATTCGACCAATATGACTACGTGACAATCAAGTACATTGCGGAGAAATTCCCGAAGGGGAAAGTGGCCTTCCTGGGATACGGCCCGCCCACCGACAACCTCGTGCACATCATTGGCCGCGCGAAATACTGGGCGCAGCAGATGGGCCTCAATATCCTCGGCGAGGTCCCCGCGATGGACGCAAGCCCTAACGCGGCGACTGTTGCCACGCAGGCAATAATAGGCAAGTATCCCGACGTGCAAATCATCATAGGCTACAACGATTATGCCACTATGGCAGCTGCCGCCACGCTCAAGGCCGCGGGCAAGACAGGCGTCCTCGTGGCCACGATGAACGGGGGCCAGGATATCACCGCGGCCGGCATCAAGGAAGGGACCGCGCTCTGCGCGTACCGCAATGCGTGGTGGAAAGTGGGCAACGCTGCGGCCATCGCAGCGTACGACGTCCTCACCA
>CAYZAF010000447.1:0-8299 GCA_964476435.1 uncultured Syntrophaceae bacterium | reverse complement strand
AAACTGGCCCGAGGGGTTGTCAACTATGTGACATTCTCCCCCGTGAGCAGACTTTCCTTCGACCCTGACGTTCTCATCATGCTCGCCAACATAGATCAGGCAGAAGTCCTTTTCAGGGCCATGAGCTACGAGACCGGGGAGATGTGGTCCAGTAATTATTCTGCGGCGATCGGATGCTCCTGGCTTTTCATATATCCTTACCTCACCGGCAGAATAAACTACGCGACTACCGGCCTCGGCTTCGGGATGAGACGGAGAAAACTCTTCCCCCCAGGCATGCAATTCATAGCGATCCCCTTTGACCGGCTGCCCTCCATGCTCAGGATACTGCGCCAGATGCCTTGGGTTCCCGAACCCTTTAAGCCGGACGGACTCGAATATGTGAAGAAGCTGCGCAAAAGGCTTGGCCTGAAGTAGAGGAAACCACGAAAAGCGTCGAGGCAAAGGGAGCCCCCATTTCCCCTCGTGCCCAGTGGTTTCCCCTGATGAGCGGCTCAAATCTTTCTTTTTTCCGCCCATCGCACGATCTCTTCCGCCATTGCATCGACGGTTGCCGGCTCTGGTCTGATGGTCACGGAGAGGCCCGCTTCTTCTATGGCACGTATCGCGGCCGATCCGACAGCCGCGATGGCGACCTTTTGGAGAAACGGGAGGGCGTCGCTGCCCACCATGTCGACGAAGGTGAAGAACGCGGTACTGCTCGTGAAGGTGGCGATGGATATCCGTCCCTCGAACAGGAATCGCTTCAATCTTTTTCCGTGCCTCTCCCGCCTTACGGTGCGACAGACAGCCGGTGCAACGACCATGGCGCCCTGACCGCCATCCATGCCCGCGAAGACATCCTCATCTGCCTCGTCGCGAGGGACGAGAATACGCACTGGCATTGAGCCCCTCGTTTCGGAGAGGCCGGCGAGGGTTTCGAGGAGCCGATGAGGCATATGCTCTTCGGCGAGCATCTCCGGCTGCATTCCGGAGCTCCGGATCGCCTCTGCGCACGATGCGCCTATGGCGCAGAGCCGTACCCCTTTGAGGTCTCTAATATCCCGCCCTTTCCTGAGGTACCGCTCCATGAAGAAGCGGAAGCAGGTGGAGCTTCCGAAGACCAACCAGTCGTAGTCGGCGATACGTTCGACAGCCCCATCGATGTCTGCATAGCTTGTTGGATTCTCGGTCCTCGAGAAGGAGAATTCGAAGATCTCAGCCCCTAAGTCCCTGAGCGGCCCGAAAGGCTCGCAGTCTTCCCCGGTGACGAGAATCCTGTGGCCGAAGAGAGGCCTCTTTTCGTACCATTTCAATGAGTCCCGGAGCTTCACCACGCTGCCCACCACCATGACGGCCGGGGGGCGGAGGTGCCTCTCCTCGACCATGTGCGCGATGGTCCCCAGGGTGCCGACCACAGTCTCCTGGTCAGGTCGCGCCCCCCATCGGATGACTGCCACCGGCGTATCTGCCGCCCTGCCCGACCCGATGAGGCGCCCGACGATGGCGCCTATGTTTTTCACTCCCATGAGGAAGACGAGAGTATCGTGGGTCTGCGCCAGATGGGGCCATGAAATGGAGCTCTCAGCCTTTTCGGCAGCCTCGTTCCCGGTAATGACGGCGAAGGAGGAAGAGTAGTCACGGTGCGTCAAAGGTATGCCCGCGTAAGCTGGCGCAGCAATTACCGAGCTGACCCCCGGCACGACCTCAAAATCGATCCCTTCCCGGGCCAATGCTTCTGCCTCTTCCCCGCCTCTGCCGAAAACAAAGGGGTCACCCCCTTTGAGCCTGCAGACGATCTTGCCCTGCCGAGCCTTTTCCAGGAGGGCATGATTTATCTCATCCTGGGTCATGGCGTGGTGGCCGCCCCGCTTGCCTGCGTAGATGAATTCTGCGCTGTGACGCACGTAGTTGAGCACCTGCGCGTTCAAGTGGTAGTCGTATACCACGACGTCGGCACGCTGGAGACAGCGGAGGCCCTTTACGGTGAGCAAGCCGATATCGCCGGGCCCTGCCCCCACGAGATAGACTCTGCCTTTTTTCATGGCCCCTTGATTCTAAAGCAGGCATGGCTAAAATGCAATAGAGGCGCAAGGTTACAAAGCCCGAGGAGGACGAGAAACCGTCGAAAGAGGAGGGATAAACGATGGCGAGCTACAAGTGCAACATCTGCGGCTATATCTATGACCCGGGCCAGGGCGATCCCGGCTCAGGCATAAAAGCGGGCACGGCCTTTGAGGACCTTCCGGACTCGTGGGTGTGCCCTGTGTGCGGGGCCCCGAAGACTGAGTTCGAAAAGGTGGAATAGCCGAGGCTTACCCTCCTTTTCGCCCCGAAGGGCCCCTCATATCTCTTTCAGGCGGACATTCGCAGGCAGGTTCTCGACAATCGCAGAAATCTCCCGCAGGTATCGAGAAATCTCTGCAGCGTCACCCGGCTCCTGTCCCGGAACCGTCGATATGCCGTTCTTCTCGTACTCCTGGACGACAGAGAGGAGCGTCATGTTCTCGATCGTCTTTGCCGGCTGAAAGGCCGCTTCTTGACCCTTGCCTTTGGCGACCTCACTGGCAAGACCAACCTGGGCCAGCTCATCGAGGAGACGCTCCACGAGGGTGGCGGGGATCTGCAAATCCAGGGTAATGCGCTTCGTGGTCATGGGTTTTTCGCCCACAGAGAACTTCTTGACGAGGAGGTGAAAAACCCTGAGCATGAGGAGTCTCTTCAATGCGACGCTTATCCGGGAATAGTCCGGATGAAAGCCGTACGTCTCACAGTGCTCGCTCGCGTAGGCGATCTCCGCACCGAAGAGGACGATCATCCAGCTCATCTGGAGCCATCCGAGGAACAGGGGAAGGGCGGCAAAACTGCCGTAAATGGCGCCGTAGCTCGCCACCCCTATCTGAAACTTCACATAGACCCACTGCACGATCTGGGCAATCGTGCCTGCGGTCACGGCGCCCAGGAGAGCCGACCTGACGGGAATTGCGGCGCTCGGCATGGCCAGGTAGACCGCGGTCAGGAGCACCCAGATGGATACGTAGGGCAGCAAGCTTAAGAGAAACAGAACGGTTTTGCTGAAGAGCGCGAGGATTGGCAGGGCTGAGAGGATCGCCTTCACGTGACCGGCCACGAGGATCGTCGCGCTCCCCGAGATAACGAAGAGGATGGGGGCGAGGAGCAATATGGCCAGGTAGTCGCTGAATTTCCTCACGAGGGATCTCGACTTCTTTATCTCCCATATGACGTTGAAGGTGCCTTCTATCTTCCCCAGTATGGATATGACCGTCCAAAAGAGCAGGACGACCCCAACCCCCGCGATCAGACCGCCCTTGGCGTGGTCGAGCAGCCTGTGCGAGAACGTAAGGAGCTGGCTCGTTGTATCCGCCTGCCAGTCTGCCTCTTGCGCCATATGAGCGATCTGCCCCTCCACGAGTTTTTCGAGGCCGAAGCCTTTAGCCACGGCAAAGGCCACAGCCAGGACGGGGACAAAATTGAGCAGGGAATAGTAAGTCAATACGGCAGCGGCGTTCTGGCGTCCCCCCTTGATGAACCTTCTGGACGCCAGGAGCACGGTGCGCAACGCCTTCACGAGAAATGCCCGGAAAGGAGGAAGGCCTCCCAGGGGGATCTCCCAGACGCCTGAATCGAGGAAACGGATGATCCGTGAGATCACGGGAACGCTCCTTTAGCGGCCCCTAAGGGCAAGCCGGCATGCCTTCTACTGTCAGCCTCTTGGCTCTTCCTCCTCACTAGGGTTTTAGCTCGGATGTGCAGTTCGGGCAACGGGTTGCCCTGATCGGGATCTGGGAGAAGCAGTAGTCGCATTCCTTGGTCACTGGCGCCGGCGGGGCCGCCTCCTGCCGCCTCACGCGGTTCATGGTCCGGACGAGAATGAAGACAGCGAAGGCGACAATGACAAAGCTGACGATGGTGTTGAGAAAGATCCCGAAGTTGAGGGTCACCGCTCCCGCCGATTTTGCGGCGGCAACCGTTGCGTAGGGTCCGGCAGCCTTCGAGCCTTCTTTGAGAACGATAAACAGGTTGGTGAAGTCGACATGCCCGAGGATAAGGCCTATAGGGGGCATGATGACGTCCTGGACGAGGGAATTGACGATGGTGCCGAAGGCTGCCCCGATGATGATGCCTACGGCCATGTCCATTACATTCCCCCGCATGGCGAACTCTCTGAATTCCTTGAACATGATTTCCTCCCCCGCGTTATAGGTTGTTTCCCTCACTTCAACGCGAAATCGACCCGGCTCTCGTTCAGCTTTTCTTTCTTTTCCGCCCCTTCCAGCTTCGGCTCGACCATGAATATCCTTTCGGGATCGATTTGCCCTGACTTCAGCAAGACATCCCTCACGTTCGTGGCCCGCTGGGAGGCGAGAGCCCTCAGATCGCCGTCCGAAGCCACAGTATGGGTCAGCATAAGCTTCTCCATCTCAGCAGGGGGGATGTCCTTCACCAGGCCGAGGAAATTCTTCGGCTTGGGGAATTTTTCTTCCCTGTAGGCCATTTTCAGATATTTTTCGCGCTCCCCAGGCTCGATTTTCACCTCATCCACGGGGGGCACAGGCTGTCCATTCCGTATCGTCTCTTTCAGTTTCTGCATCTTGATCTTCCTCTCGTAGAAGAGCTGCTGCAACGCTTGCCTATCCTTCTCAACGTCCACGTGGCCCTCCTCGTCCACCTTCAGAGAAGGGCGATCCTGGAGGGCCTTTGAGAGGGTCGCGAGCTTCTTCATGGCCGCATCCGTAACATGGGCGCTTCCATAGTCGAACTCCACGTAGCTCAGCTCTTCCCCGCCTCCGAACACCGCTCCAAGGAGCGCAAAGGGCGATGTGGCAGCCTTGGTCAGCAGATTGACGATGACGTGCAGGATGATGCGCCACACGGAGAACTTGGGGTCGTCCAGGCTTCCGGTCACAGGAAGGTCAAGCTTGATCACCCCTTGCCTGTCCTTCAAGAGGGCGATAGCGAGCTTCACCGGCAGCTTGGTTGCCGTGGGGCTCTCCACCCTGTCGCCGAACGTGAACTGGTCTATTTGGATGTCGTTTTGAGAATCGAGCTTGCGCCCAACGATAGAATATTTCACGTCGAGGGAGAGCTTTCCCTTCTCGATGGTGTAGCCCACGTACTTGTCGGAATAGGGGGTGGCCGGGCTCAGATCCAAGTCCGTGATCCGGGCCTTCAGGTCCACGAAAAAGTCGTCTCGCAGGGGGTTGATCCGGCCCGTGATTTCGAGAGGAGCATAATCATTGAGCTTCCCGCGGAGCTCGACATCGGCGGTTGTATTCTCCTCCGCGGAAAGGCCGGATACGCGGCCTCCCATTTCACTCAGATGGGTCGAGAACTCAGGCTTGACCGACCTGTCCAGAAAGTCGATTCTTCCTCCCTGGAGGGTGACCTGGTCTATCTTTATATGCTTCGGGGGCTCCTGCGTCGAAGGCGGGGCTGACGAAGCGGCCGTGTTCGCAGTCGCAGGGGGCGGCCCTGCCTGCGAGCCTTCACCCGTCGGTCCTGCCTGCGAGCCCTCACGGGAGAGCATCTCCTGGAGATTGATTTTTCCTTGGGGGCTGACTGACACAAGGGCGTAGAAGTCGGACAGGGAGACCCCTTTGATGTCTATGGAAATTGGGTTTAATCCCACGCCCAGGCCGCTCAAGGAGAGGGAATCGAGCTTGACGAGGTCCTGCCCGCTCTCCTGGTCGACAGAAGAGAAATTTGCCAGCAATGCCTCCCCCTTAAAAGCACCATTCATTTGCCCCTTCGGAGCAAAGCTCAAGGAGAGGCTGCCGTTCGTGGAAATCGTGCCGCCAGTCACCGTCATCCTCACCTTGTCGGCAACATAAGGCAGAAAAGGGGCGATGGCGATGGCCTTGAGGCCGATCGACAGGTTCGCGGAAAGGGGATCTATGCCCACAGTCCCCGACGCGGAGATGCTTCCCTTCCCGTTCAGGACGAGAGAGGCATTGATCTTTGCCTTGCTGCCCTTCGTTGTCGAGATGTTCTCCCCCCTTATCCGCACGTCCTTGATTGTCAGCTTGACAGGGTCCGGGGTCGTCTCGTCCACTACCTGAACCGCATATCCGTCGACGAGCATCTGCTTGAGGGAGACGACCCAGGGTTTCTCGGGCGCCTTAGGCTTCTTCGCAACAGAAGCCCTTTCAGGGGTTGCATGGGACGCAGAGGATGGAGGGATCAGCTTCAGGAGGTCCACGTCGCCGTTTGCCATGCGGCGGACGAAAAGCTCGCCTTTGCTGGTAGAGAAGCTCCCGATGCCGACCACCCTATCCGTGAGATCGAGGTTCGTCTCCTTGACGGACAGTTCCGGGATCGTGAAGAACGCGCCTTTGTCCCCTTCCTTCTTGAGACGAAGGGCACTTAAGGATAGAGACAAGCCTGAAAGGTTTATCTCCGGCTCTTTCTGGCCCATTGCGCACCGGTATTGGGTCGAAAGGCCGAGGCGGCCGTCTTCTATGCTGAACAGGACAAGGTCGCTGTAGTAGGGGCTGTATTTCTTCAGCTGGACAGAGGCAACCTCGATTGTCCCCTCGGACCAGAGGGGGTCCACGGAGAACTGGCCCTCCACCTTGACAGTCTCCTTGGCTTCGGTCTGAATGGAAATCACGTAAGAGGACTTCTTGTCCCTCTCTGAGCTGAAATGATCTATGGCAACTTCAGTCGGATCGAGGACGGTCTCGAAGGGTTTTTTTCCGGAAAGATCGGAAAACGAGACCTTTCCCGCAGCCAAACGTATCTCGTCGATATCGAGCGTCAGAGGCAGCGGGCCTTCGCTCTTCCGGGGCAGCGGGCCTTCGCTCTTTTCCAATGCAGGCCCTGTCCCTTCTTTTGCCGGCAGAAGGGATAGGGCGTTGAGAACCCCTGCCTTGTCGCGCCGGAGCGCCAGCTCAGGAGACTGGATTGAGATCTTCGACAGGTGAACGATTCCGGAAAGGGGCTCCGAGGGAGCAATCGAGAGGGCAAGGAGGGGAAGCTGCAGGAAGGGCTCGTCCTTCCCGTCACGGATAGCCATTTTCTTCAGGGAGACATCGCCGGAGACCGTAAGGGAGGGTTTCTTCTCTTTCGTTTCAACGAAAGAGACTTTCGCCCCTATGTCCATGGTCCCCGAGACGAGTTTGAAGTTCGTCTTCATGGGGAGGTAGGCCATGTAGAAGGGCAGGTCGAGGTCCTTGATGTCGATGTTCACGGAAGTTTCAAGGGTATCGGCAAAAGGCTTCGTCCGACCTTCGATCGTATAGAGGGCGTCGTCGATCTTCGCTGAAAAATGGGGCCTCACGAATCTCTTGACGTAGGACGGGATGTTGGACAGGAAGGGGATGCCGATGGTCAGCTCCCTGACCGTGTGTTTTGTCTCCTTGGGCTCGTCCAGAAAATCGATACTCCCGTTTTCTATGCTGACGTTATTCAGGGCGAACCTCTGGGGCTTTGAGCTGGGCTTCTCCAGTAGGTCGGAGAAGTTGTAGGAGAGGTCCCGGTTCCGAACGATCCTCAGGTAAGGTTTCGAGAATCTCGCCTCTTTGAACATCGGGGCCAGCCTGAGGGCGGAAAGGCTCTGCAGGTTCAGGTAGATCTCGTCGCAGGAGACGAACGTTTCCGGGCCTGACTTTTCCTTCACGACCAAGTTCCTCGCCAGTACAGAGAGGGCATAGGGGTTGACCGCGATCCGGTCGATGGTCACAGGCCGGTGGAGGCTCTCCGAGAGCTCCTTCACGAGCACGTATTTCAGGATAGGAGGGAGAACGAAGAAACCCACAATGGTAAAAAGGGCAAAAAAGATCACGATTCCCAGGACAATCTTCTTCGCCCGGGGCCTTATGCCGCTTTCATAAATCTCCGTCATTTTTTTCAAGATAGCCCCCTTCCTGAAGGCGCATGCCCCCATGGGATGGAATGTCTCTATGAGCCATTGTAATACGGCCGCACTCATAGTCAATGTACATTTTGTGAAAGAGACCCTTCATGGCCCATAACCTCTCCAAGAAGGACGAAGGGCCGCGGGCGCCGCCTTTCTGGGAATGCCCATTTTTTTTGGAATTCAACGGGGCTGCCGTGGTACCATATGCCCGGCTTGGATTGAAAAAAAAGGGGGCGCCCACGGCGCTGAGTGATCCTCGCCATGAGTCCCCCGGAGGGTAATGATGGAGCTTACGCGCGAGCAGAAAGATATCGTCAGAGCTGCCCGGGAATTCGCCGAAGGCGAGTTCAAGGAGCGGGCAAAGGAGTTCGACGAGAAGGAAGAGTTCGACCTCGCCATCTGGAAGCGGGCGGCAGAGAACGGTTTCATGGGTACTTTCAT
>CAYZAF010000446.1:0-3185 GCA_964476435.1 uncultured Syntrophaceae bacterium | reverse complement strand
ATGCCATAGGTGAGGTCGGTGCTTCCCACACCGGTCGAGAAGGCACCGAGGGCACCATAGGTGCAGGTGTGGCTGTCTGCCCCGATGACGACGTCCCCGGGAACGACGAGACCCTGTTCCGGCAGAAGGGCGTGCTCGATGCCGCAGGCACCGCCCTCGTAGAAGTTCTTGATACCGTACTTTTTCGAGAAGGCCCTCATGGTCTTGCAATTCTCCGCGGAGAGGATGTCCTTGTTCGGCGTGAAATGATCAAGGACGAAGACCACCCGTTCCGGATCGAATACGGACGTAGCACCCGCCTTTTCGAACTCTTCGAGGGAGAGGGGGGCGGTAATGTCGTTGGCCAGGGTCAGGTCAAGCCGGGCCTCGATGATCTCCGCCGGCTCGACATATTCCCTCCCGGCGTGCGCTGCCAGTATCTTCTCGGTCATGGTCATGCCCATGGTGCACCCCCCATTCTTTAAGCCTTCCGCCTCTTCACGAAGTCGAGCTTGTTGAGCGCATTCACATATGCCTTTCCCGAGGCGACGATCACGTCCGTGTCGGCGCCCTTCCCGATCACGGTTGATCCGTTCTCTTCCAGCTTCACGAAGACCTCGCCCTGCGCGTCCGTTCCGCCGGTGATGGCATTCACATAGAACTTGATGAATTTGCTCTTCGTCTTGATGATCTTCTGAATGGCCTTGAGCGTCGCGTCCACCGGCCCGTCCCCGAAGCACGCCTCCTGGTGTGCATGACCGTCGATCTCGATCTTGACGGTCGCAGTCGGAATGGCCATGTTTCCACATACGACGCTCAAATAGGCCATCCTGTACTTCTCGGGCACGCGGACGATCTCGTCCATGATGATCATTTCAATGTCCTCATCGTAGACGTCCTTCTTCATGTCGGCCAGAGCCTTGAACCTTTTGAAGGCGAGGTTGAGCTCCTTTTCGTTCAGGGAGTACCCGAGATCGTCTATCCGCTCCCTGAAGGCGTGCCTGCCTGAGTGCTTTCCGAGGATGAGCGAGCTTTTCGGTATGCCGACGGATTCCGGGGTCATGATCTCGTAGGTTAATTTCGCCTTGAGCAGCCCGTCCTGATGGATGCCTGACTCATGGGCAAAGGCGTTCGTTCCGACTATGGCCTTGTTCGGCTGAACGGGCGCCCCGGTCACGGACGTGATAAGCCTGCTCGTGGGGTATATCTTCTCGCTCACGATCCGCGTGTCTGCGTAGAAGATATCCTTGCGCGTCCTCAAGATCATGACGATCTCTTCGAGGGCCGCGTTGCCCGACCGCTCGCCTATTCCGTTGATCGTACATTCCACCTGTCGGGCCCCGGCCTTCACTGCCGCCATGGAATTGGCAACGGCGAGGCCCAGGTCGTTGTGGCAATGGACGCTCACGACAGCCTCCGAGATATTCGGCACGTGCTCAATGATGTAGCGGATGAGCTTGCCGAACTCATCCGGAACCGTGTAGCCTACCGTATCGGGGACATTGATGGTGGTCGCCCCGGCATCGATGGCAGCCGCAAAGACCGTGCAAAGGTAATCCGGGTCGCTCCTCGTGGCGTCCATGGCAGAGAACTCCACGTTGGACGTGTAGCCCGCTGCCCTCTTCACGGACTCGACAGCGATTTTGAACACCTCGTCGCGACTTTTGCGCAGCTGGTACTTGAGGTGTATGTCCGATGTCGAGATAAACGTATGGATACGGGGTTTTGCCGCGCCTTTGACAGCTTCCCATGCCCGGTCAATGTCAACGAAATTTGCCCTGGCGAGTCCCGCGACCTCGCTTGCCTTCACCACTTCGGCAATCTGCTTCACCGATTCGAAGTCGCCGTCGGACGCGATGGGGAAGCCCGCCTCGATGATGTCGACGCCGAGGATCTCCAGCTGCTTCGCGACCCGTAGCTTCTCCTGCGCGTTCATCGTGTTTCCGGGGGACTGCTCGCCGTCCCGCAGGGTCGTGTCGAATATGAGTACCCGTTCTTTCGTCTTCATGCCCTCACCTTGCTCAAGGCCAGATCGATGAACTTTTCTTCATCCTCTATCTGCGCCTCTATGGAAAGATAGAAAAGGCTTTCCCCCACGTCCATGTGATCGATCTTTACCGCGTCTTTTTCCGTGGTCACGAGGACGTCCACGTCATCGTACGATTCTAGGCGCAACACATCCGATTCCCTATATCGGTAGTGGTCCGGGAATTCCACTGCCCTTACCACATCCGCCCCAATCTCCCTGAGGAGCCAAAAAAAAGAGGCGTTGTCCCCCAGCCCCGAGAAGGCGAGAACCCTTTTACCTTCCAGGTATCGGTAATCAATAATAGCCCCCCTCTTCAGATTGTAGAGATGGAGGGGCCTCACGTTGACGCGGAAAGCGGGAACTTCAGGAATGAGGGCCAACGCCCGCTCCCCTAAATCCCCCTTGCTGACCAGCAATATGTCGGCCCTCTTTGCCATCGCAAAGGGCTCCCGCAGGAAGCCGAGGGGAAAAAGGTGCATGGAAGCCGGATGCGCTGATGCGTTCAACAGGAGAACTTCCACGCTCTTCTCCACATCCCGCACCTGGTATCCGTCATCGAAGACAGCTATGTTTACGCCGAACTCCCGAACAGCTTTCCTGATGCCCTCTCCCCTTCTCTTTCCTACTATGACGGGCAACATCGTTCGCCTTGCGAGCATCGTCGCTTCGTCACCGGCCACGTCCGGACTGTCCCTTCCCGGATCCACGGCAAAAGTACCCGTCTTTTTCTTTCCATATCCCCTCATGATAATGGCCGGCCTGTAGCCTCTCCGCCTCAATTCCCCCGAAAGCCTCGCAGCCACCGTGGTCTTGCCTGTTCCCCCGAGGGATATGTTTCCCACGCTTATCACGGGGATTGACGGCCGCTCCTTCCTGAGCAGGCCCTTCCTGTACAAGCCTTCCCGTGCCTTCAGCGCCGCCCCGTAAAGCCCGGCCAACACTACCAGGAGCGGATAAAGAAGGGCCCTCAGGAGAGGGGCCTCACCATTCCACACCCTGACCATGGTCCTTCGCATAAGCACCAATGAGCCGTTGCCTGGCATCCATTGGTGATTGATCGGCCTACTTAAGAGGTAGAATCGCTCGTCAGAGCAAGGCTGACCGCGAGGGCCTTCGTTTTGCGCCCAATGGCTGCCAGGTACGTGAGCTTCCGAGAACAGGGGCGGCGCGGAGCTTC
>CAYZAF010000445.1:0-4273 GCA_964476435.1 uncultured Syntrophaceae bacterium | reverse complement strand
TTCAGAGACATTGAAATGATCCTCGATAACGGCGCCTATACTTCGTGGGGCGCCACTACCCCCTCGGTCATGATGATGCCCATCTCATCCCTTTACAAAGTCCCGAACGTCAGGTACGTGGCTCGGTGCGTTTACACCAACAACACGTACAGCCAGGCCATGAGGGGTTACGGCAACCCCCAGGCTACCTTTGCCATCGAATCCTCCCTCGACGAGCTGGCGGAAGCCGCGGGCATCGACCCCTATGAGTTCAGGATGATCAATGCCAACGAGCCGGGAGAGACGACGCCCCAGAATTTCAAGATAACGAGCTGCGGCATGAAGGAATGCATGAGAGAGGTGAAGGATAGGCTGGGGTGGAATGGTAGACGGCGGCAGAAGGAGGGAAGGGGGTTCGGCATGGCCTCTCTCGTGCACGTGGGCGGCGGCGCAAGGGTCTACAAATCGGACGGCTGCGGCACCATCATCAAGGTCGATGACTACGGGAAGGTCGATGTCTTCACCGGCTCGTCCGACATCGGGCAGGGCTCCGAGACAGTGCTGGCCCAGATCGTTTCGGAGGTCCTCGGTATTCCGGTGGAAGACATAAACATCATCAACAACGACACCGACGTCTGCCCCTGGGACGTCGGTGTTCACGCGAGCCGGACCACGTTTGTGGCAGGCAATTCATGTCTCGGGGCGGCCCGAAAGATCCGCGAGCAGATCCTCGAAGCCGCTGCCGAAGCGCTCAACGAGGATCCGTCCGGGCTCGACATCGCAGGGGGAGTCGTATTCGCGAGGCACAACAAAGAGAAGAACACGGCCCTGGGCAAGCTATTGAGAAACGCCCATTACGCGTCGGGCGGAAAGATGCTCATGGCTGAGTATTTCTACGATCCCCCCAATGAGAATTTCGACCGCGAGTTTAAGGGCAACCTTTCGGTCGCCTACGCCTATGGGACGCACGGCGTCGAGGTAGAGGTGGACAGGGAGACGGGAAGCGTAAAGATCGTCAATTATGTGGCGGCCCACGATGTGGGCAAGGCCCTCAATCCGATGCTCCTCGAGGGTCAAATCTCGGGCGGCGGCGTGATGGGTCTCGGTTACGCGCTCACCGAGCGGATGGTTTACAGGAACGGAAAACTCTTGAACGCGAACTACCTCGACTACAAGATGCCCACGGTGAAGGACGTCCCCCCCATGGAGGCGGTGATCGTGGAGACGGACGAGTTGGACGGGCCCTTCGGGGCGAAGGGGATCGGAGAGCCCGGCCTCGTGCCCACGGCGCCGGCAATCGCAAACGCGGTCTACGACGCAGTAGGGGTAAGGATAAGGGACCTGCCAATCACGCCGGACAAGGTGCTGGCCGCGCTGAAGGCGAAATAATCTTACGGAGGCTCACGGGCACATGGCGGAAAGGCACTACCGGCTGGGCTGTGATATCGGGGGAACCTTTACGGACTTCGTCCTTCTGGACGATGAGACAGGGGAGATCACGACGAGCAAGTGCCTCACCACCCCGAAGGACCCGTCCGATGCCGTGGAAGAGGGCATGCGGATGCTTGAAGGAGCAGCCCTCGGATTCGTGGCCGGACTGCACGAGCTGATACACGGGACCACGCTCGTGATCAACGCCATCATCGAGAGAAAGGGGGCCAGAACGGCCCTCATCACGACAAAGGGATTCAGAGATGTCCTCGAAATCGGCAGAGAGATGCGCTATGCTCCTTACGACATCTTCGCCGAGTTCCCGAAGCCCCTCGTCCCCCGGAAGCATCGCTTCGAGGTGGATGAGAGGGTCCGAAGCGACGGCTCTATCCTCAAGGCCCTGAAGAGGGAAGAGGCAATGCGCGTCGTTCGCCTCATCGTCGAATCGGGCATCGAGTCCGTGGCCGTGTGCCTCTTGAACTCCTTCGAGAATCCGGCCCACGAGCTTGCGCTCAAGGAGATGATCGAAAAGGATATCCCCGGCCTCCCGGTCTCCATCTCGTACGACGTGCTGCCGCAGATCAGGGAGTACGAGAGGACGAGCACGACCGTCACCAATGCCTACGTGAAGCCCCTTACCGGGAGGTACCTGTCGAAGCTCGCTGGAAGGCTCGACGCCATCGGGTTCAAAGGAAAGCTCTTTATCATGCTTTCGAGCGGCGGTGTGACATCCGTGGAGACAGCAGCTGAATTCCCCGTGAGGATCATCGAATCGGGCCCGACGGCCGCGGTGATCGCAGGCCAGTACTACGGCAAGCATTTCAGCATCCCCGAGATGTTCTGCTTCGACATGGGGGGCACGACCGCCAAGTCTTGCCTCATTCAGAAGGGCGTGGCGGGCGTGGTGCCCACCTTTGAGGTAGGACGGGTGCAAAGGTTTATGAAAGGGAGCGGCTTGACGATTCAGGTGCCTGTGGTCGACCTCATGGAGATCGGCGCAGGGGGCGGCAGCATCGCCAAAGTGAGCAAGATGGGGACGCTCCAGGTCGGACCGGAAAGCTCGGGGGCAGACCCAGGGCCTATCTGCTATGGACGGGGCGGGGCAGACCCATGCGTCACGGACGCAGACCTCCTCCTCGGATACCTCGACGAGCGCTACTTCCTTGGAGGAACAATGGGGCTTGACAGGGAAGCGGCGAGGCGCGGCGTTGAGGAAAAGATCGCCCGGCCCCTCGGGGTCCCGTATCTGCAGGCCATCTGGGGTATCCACGATCTCATCAACGAGACCATGGCAGGGGCAGCGAAGACGCACATTGCGGAAAAGGGAGGGAACCCGAAAATCGTGACGATTGCCGCCTTCGGCGGGGCAGGGCCGGTTCATGCCTACGGTCTGGCCAAGAAATTGGGAGCGCCCCGCTTGCTTGTTCCGCCGAACGCAGGGGTGGGCTCGGCCCTGGGCTTTTTCACCGCCCCCAGGGCATTCGATCTTTTGAGAAGTCACAAGGTGTCTCTGGCCAATGCCCGCTTCGAGGAGATAGAGGGCATCTTCGCGGGCCTTGAGAGCGATGCGGCCAAGACCCTTAAGGAAGACAAGGCAGAAGACTCCGTTCGTTTTGAAAGGTTCCTCGACATGCGCTTCGTCGGACAAGGCTCGGAGACGAACGTGCCCGTTCCGGCCGGCGATTTCTCGCTTCTCGAAAAGGCGGACGTGCGCCGCCGGTTCGATGACGTTTACGAGAGGCTCTATGGAAGGACATACCCGGATTCCGAGGTGGAGTTCATCAATTTCAAGGTGAGGGCGAGCCTGCCCGAGAAGCTCCTAGAGTTGCCGAGATTGCAAAGGAAGGAGAGGCCCACCCTGTCGGACGCTGTCAAGGGGGAAAGGGATGCTTACTCCCCAGGGGCCGGCGCGTTTGTCCGCCATACCGTGTACGACCGTTATAGGCTCTTTCCCGATGCCCTCTTTCGCGGTCCGGCCATCGTGGAAGAGAAGGAGTCGACCCTTGTTGTCGGTGAGGATGCCCTCGTGCGGACGGACGAGTTCGGTTTTCTATGGGTCGACCTCCAGGAGACGTGACCATGGCAAGCGCCTTCGATCCTATTACGCTGGAGATCCTCTGGCGCAGACTCATCTCCATCGTGGATGAGGCGGACAGCACCGTGGCGCGCACCGCCTTTTCTAGCCTGCTCCGCGACGCCCATGACTACACGTGCATGTTCACCGACCGCAAAGGGCGGGAGCTCGCCCAGGGGACCTTTGCGACACCCGGCCAGTCCGGCGCCATGGCGTTGGGCATCAAGAAACTCGTCACGGGACTCCCCCGGGAGAGGTACTCACCCGGAGATGTTTTCATTACCAACGATCCGTGGGCCCTCGCGGGCCATCTAAACGACGTATGCGTCATGAGCCCCATCTTCTACGAGGGCGATCTGGTCGCCTTTACCGCCTGCGTCTTCCACCATTCCGACATCGGGGGCCGTGTCTCCTCTGACAACCACGAGGTCTATGAGGAGGGCCTCTTCATCCCTCTCGTGAAGCTCTACGATGGGGGAGTTCTGAACGAGTCCGTCATGGATATGGTCCGGTGGAACGTGCGGACACCCGACGAGGTCATCGGGGACATACGGTCACAGATCGCCGCGAACCACGTGTGCGCCGAGAAGATACGCCAGATGTTGAGGGAAAACGGGCTCCCCAATCTCGACGAGCTGGCAGACCAGATCATCAGCCGCACCGAGAAGAGCATGCGGGAGGAGATCGAAAAGATCCCCGATGGCCTATACAAGGCGGAAGGTGTGGTGGAGCAGGTGGAGGGCAAGGGGGATGGGGGCAGAGTAGTCTTGCCACCTCCGCGAAGCGGGG
>CAYZAF010000444.1:0-3747 GCA_964476435.1 uncultured Syntrophaceae bacterium | reverse complement strand
CACACGTTGTAGAGGTACCTCGTGACACTCTTCCCGTCTTTCTTCCCGGTCATGATGTTGCCGATCACGGTCTTGCCCTTATATCCCGTCCCAAGGGAGGCGGGCTCGGGAAGGAGGGCCTTGAGGAATTTTATTGGGACGATCCTCTGCCCCTCGTAGGTGACCTCGTCTATCCTCATCATGCCCACGTTCTTGAGCACCCTGAGGTGGGTGAGGTAATTTTCGGAGAACGTCATCCAGAACCTCGCCCTCTTCAGGCCCTTTATGTGGAGCACGAGGGATTCCAGCTCTTCGTGAAAGAGGAGGTAGCTCTCCTGCGGTCCCGCCTCCGGGTAGTCGAAGGTGAAGTGCCTGCTTCCCTCCTCGATGACGGGAGGCGTCTCGACCCATTTTCCTTTCTCCCAGTGTCTCACTCTCTGAGTCACCTCCCGGATGTTGATCTCCGGGTTGAAGTTCGTGGCGAAGGGATGGCCGTGGGTCCCGGCGTTGCAGTCGAGGATGTCCAGGTACTCCATCTCGTCGAAGAGGTGCTTTCCCGCATAGGCTGCAAAGACATTCGTCACGCCCGGGTCGAATCCGGAGCCGAGGAGCGCCATGATCCCCCTTTGTCTGAATTTCTCCTGGTAGGCCCACTGCCAAGAGTATTCGAAGCGGGCCACATCGGGCGGCTCGTAGTTGGCCGTGTCCACGTAGTCAACGCCAGTCTCAAGGCAGGCGTCCATGATGTGGAGGTCCTGATAGGGGAGGGCGAGGTTGAGCACGAGGTCGGGCCTGAACCCTTTGATGAGCCCTACGAGGGCTGATAAGTCGTCCGCATCCACCTGCGCGGTCTGCACCTCCCTGCCGTATCGCCTGGCGATCTCTCTCTTTATCGCCTCGCACTTGGAGAGGGTCCTGCTCGCGACCATTATGTCGGAGAAGACTTGAGGCACCTGGCTGCACTTGTGCGCTGCTACGGTTGCCACGCCGCCTGCGCCGAGGATCAAGATGCGTCCGTGCTTCATGATGAGCCTTTTCGTCTTTCTATTGCGGAAAATGGAGCAGCATGAGCATCTCCCTCGCGATCTTCGCAGCGGAAATGGAAGAGACGAGCGTCGTATCGTAGTCAGGAGACAGCTCGACTATGTCTGCGCCGATGATGTCCTTGCCCTTGAGAACGGAGAAATATTCCATCACCTCGTTGAACGAGAGGCCCCCGGGCTCCGGCGTGGTGACGCCCGGAGCGCAGGACGGATCTAGGACGTCCATGTCGAAGGTCACGTAGATTGGTTTCTCCCGGGCAAGGCGCGCCGCGAGGAGCTGGGGCGAGCCGACAAGGAGGACCTCTTCGAATTCCTGTCTTGTCCCGGACCGTATGCCTATGGAGAAGACCTTCGATCCCCCAAGGTCAGACACGCGCTTCATGACCGTCGCGTGGGAGAGTCTCTGCCCCTCGTATTCGTTCCTTAAATCGCAGTGGGCGTCGAAATGGACTATCTGGATCCCTTCGAAGCGGCCCTTCAGCGCCTTCAGGGCAGGATAGGTGATGAGATGTTCGCCTCCCAACAGCAGGGGCTTCGAGCCGTTCTGCCCTATCTCGGCTACCGCCGCCTCTATGGCTTCGAGGGAAAAGGAGAGATCGCCCTGGCGCAGCTCGAGGCTCCCCGCGTCATGGAACGCGATTTCATCCAGGTCTGCCTTCAGGTAGGGGCTGTAGGTCTCTAGGGTCCATGATGCCTTTCTTATGCTTTCCGGGGCGAACCGCGTGCCGGCCCGGAAGCACGAGGTCGCATCGAGGGGGCAGCCCAGAAGGATGGAGGCGCCCGGCCCTGCCGCGTCGCGAGAGCCCATATACGCGCTATTGAAGATGCCTTTCATGATCGGCTGTCCCCATTGGCTTTTGGCAGAAGAGAGGCTGGAGGAAGCATTTTTTCAATGACGGAAAGACGAATCAACGCATCGATGGACGGCGCATCAATGTACGGCCGCTGTCCAGGGGCGCCTTTCAGAAACCCTCGATGGGACTTCACAGCGAGCCGGCAGAAACTATTCCCACAGCACGACGCCGGCGAACACGGCGCCGATAGCGCCGACCCTGTGGGAGGCCGAGATAGGCATGATCTCTTTGATCGCCCTATTCCTTGTCTCCATGCCTTTCTCTACCATCTTCTTGACCTTGTCCACCACGACGCTCTCTTCAGCCCTTGCCGAATACTCCATGATGAGGCCGGCGCGGTTCGCATCCTTGGGTATGCCTATGGCCACTGCTGCTGATATGACCTCTCCGGGGGTGTCGCTGCAGAGGGATGCGTAGGCCACTGGCACGAGGGCCCCTTCCGGCAAGGATGTGGGGCGCGGCTTGATCTCCTGGCAGCGGGGAGGGAGAATGCTGCTCATCTTCACGAGGTTCGTGTCTCCGACACCCGAAGCCAGAAGGGCGCCGTCGAACGCATTCAAGAGCGAGAACCCTTCAGACGATCCACTGACAAGAAAAAACTTTGTAGGAGTTTGAATAATCACTTTGAGCGCCTCCCAAACTTTTAGTACCAGCCTGCCTTCCGGAATGTCCGTCCGGCCTCAAGCGTCGGGCTGGCCCCTTCTCGTCTTTACGGCGGGAACATGTTCGGCGTCCATCCGCTCCTCGAAGCAGCTATGCATAAAGCCCCTCTTTCGCATCAAAAATAGGGGGGCGAAGATACCCACAGGACCAATGCCCCAACCTTTCGTCTGTTCGCCAGGTAATGTTTCCTCGAGGCCTTGAAGTAGAAGCACTCCCCCCGCCGGACCTTGTACGTCTTCACGCCAAGGACCAGCTCGATGCCTCCCGAAACGACAAAGCCGAATTCCTCGCCCTCGTGGGGCTCCTCCTCTTCCGTCTTCTCTCCCGGGCCGAGGGCCATGAGGGCCGGGTCCATGAGCCTGTTCTGCGCAGCGGGCACGAGGATCTGGAATTTCTCCACATCCTCCTTTTCCAGCTCGACCCGGTCTTTCACGCCGAACACAATCTTCTCGTGAAAGGCCTCGCCGAAAAACGAGGAGGCCTTCTCGTCGAGGGCATCGAGGATGCCGAGGAGGCTCTCTACGGAGAGGGAGGTGACGTTCCGCTCGACCTGGGAGATGAACCCCTTGGTCAGTCCGGCCCTCGATGCCAACTCCTCCTGAGTCAGGGACTTGGCCTGCCTCATCATGCGTATCCGCTCCCCAATGCTCGATCCGTCAACCTTAGTCATAAACAGTAAAAGCTCACCAAAAGTTTATTGTACTAAACTAACCCAATTATGGATACATGTCAACTTAATTTTTATTTAACTTTGAGATGCACTATGCTAAACTCGCGAAAAAGGTGACATTGTGCTTGCGAGACAAGGGGTAGCCCGTTTTCTGGAGGAAATGGGCGTTCGATATATCTTCCATTTGCCAGGAGTTCATACGCTGCCGCTGAACGAAAGCCTTGCCCAATCGGATATCAAGGTTATCATTGGAAGGCATGAGTCCGCATCTGCCTTCATGGCGGACGGCTTCAGCCGGGCTTGCGGGCTTCCCGGCGTCGTGCTCGTGACGCCGGGCCCGGGCCTTGCGAACGTCGTCTCCCCGTGCATGGAAGCTTTTGGCAGCGACGTCCCTCTGGTCATCATCTTCGTGGGGGTGGATGAAGAAGAGGCGGAGAAAGGCGCGCTTCACGGTATCAGGGAGCCTGAGGCGATGTTCCGGAGTATATGCAAGGCAGCGGTGGCTGTGCGCGATGGGAAGGAGCTTGCGGCCAAGCTG
>CAYZAF010000443.1:0-7159 GCA_964476435.1 uncultured Syntrophaceae bacterium | reverse complement strand
GAGGGCGACCCGAGAGCCGTATGAATCGGGCATCACGCCCACAGGGTCTGCGTGGATACACTTTGACGTGAAGTACTATCTCATCGCCATGTTCTTCGTCGTCTTCGACGTGGAGGCAGTATTCATATACGCCTGGGCAGTGGCTCTCAGGGAAACGGGGTGGCGGGGATTCGCGGAGATGGCCGTTTTCATAGGGATACTGCTCGCTGCTCTCGCATACCTGTGGAGGACTGGCGCCCTCGATTGGGCTACATCCGAGGCTCACGAAAGGCGAGCCAGAGAAAGGGGCAGGCAATGAGCTTGCCGCGGACAAAGGCATCAGGCTCCCTTGGTTGGCGCGCTGGCCAAGCGATGACCGGGCCGTCGGCCGCTCCCGGCAACGTGGTCCTGGCGCGCCTTCAGGACCTTGTGGCCTGGGGGAGAAAGAACTCCCTCTGGCCCCTCAATTTCGGCACCTCGTGCTGCTACATAGAGATGGCAGCATCGGTGACGCCAAAGTATGACATAGCCCGCTTCGGGGCTGAGGTGCTGAGGGGAAGCCCGAGAGAGGCTGATCTCTTGGTCATCGCAGGCACGGTCTTCAAGAAGGTGGCGCCCGTAATCAAACGACTCTACGACCAGATGATGGAGCCAAAGTGGGTAATATCCATGGGCTCTTGCGCGAATTCCGGAGGCATGTACGACATTTACAGCGTAGTTCAAGGGGTCGATACCTTTCTCCCGGTGGACGTCTACGTGCCGGGGTGCCCGCCCCGTCCGGATGCCCTCATCGAGGGGCTCCTGCTCCTTCAGCAAAAGGTCTCCCTTGAGCGACGGCCCCTCTCCTGGGTAGTCGGCGCCGGGAAGAAGGAAGTGCGCGAAATGCCTGCCAGGAGGGACGGGATGCGCCTGGAAAGGACAGCCGAAACCCTGCTCCGGCCCCCTGACGAGATCTGACCGGGAGCGCTTTCGCAAGCGTGAGCCCTGCAGGCTCACGTCGAGGAGCGCCATGAATTGCCCTCTTCCTTTCCGGGAAGCCCTGCGGGCGGGGAGCTTCACTCTATAAGAAGATGAATGACAGAGAAGCCAACCATTCCGTTCTTGAAGAGCTGACGCGGCGATTCGGCACCGAGTCCGTCAAAGGGCAGGTGACGGCCGATGGGATATTGACAATCTGGGTCCCTTCCGAAAGCGTGAAAGGGGTGCTCGGATACCTGAAGAACGGTGTGAAAGATCCCTTTCGCATGCTCTACGATCTTACCGCCATCGACGAGCGCGTACGGACCTCGAGGGCAGGCCAGCCGAAAAGCGCGTTCACCGTGGTCTATCACCTTCTCTCCTTCGGCCGCAACGAGGACATACGGATAAAGACGGCCCTCACGGACGATGCGCCCACAGCACCGAGCATCGTGGACGTATGGCCTTCAGCCGCCTGGTATGAAAGGGAAGTTTGGGACATGTTCGGCATCACCTTCGAAGGCCATCCGGATTTGAGGCGCATCCTGCTTCCCCCCTGGTGGGTCGGCCACGCTCTCAGGAAAGACCACCCGGCCCGGGCAACCGAAATGGGACTTTTTCACTTAAGGGATGGGGAGGATGAGGCGCAGCAGTCCGCCCTCTCCCTGCGTCCGGAGGAGTTCGGCTTTAAGGAAAAAAAGGGGGACACGGATTTTGTCTATCTCAACCTGGGACCCCACCACCCTGGCACCCACGGCATATTCCGCGTGTGCCTCGAGCTGGACGGGGAGGAAATCCTCGATGCAGTGCCGGACATCGGATATCACCACAGAGGCGCGGAGAAGATGGGAGAGCGCCAGTCCTGGCACACGTACATCCCGTATACGGACCGCATCGATTACCTGGGGGGAGTCCTCAACGAGCTGCCTTACGTGCTTGCCGTGGAGAAGCTGGCAGGCATCGACGTTCCCGAGAGGGCCAGGGTGATCCGCGTGATGATGGCCGAGCTGTTCCGCATAGCCAGCCACCTCGTCTGGTACGGCACATTCGCCCAGGACCTCGGCGCCCTTTCCCCGGTCTTCTATACGTTTTCTGACAGGGAGGTCATTTTCGACATCGTTCAGGCCATCTCAGGGGCCCGCATGCACCCCATCTGGTTTCGCATCGGCGGGGTTGCCGGCGATTTGCCGAAAGGGTGGGACAAATTGGTGCGGGACTTTCTCGACTATATGCCTCGTCGGCTCAAAGAATATGACACGATAGTCATGGGAAGCCGCATCCTCAAGGCGCGCACGAAGGGAATAGGGGCATTCACCCTAGAGGAGGCCATCGAATGGGGCTGGACAGGGCCAAATTTGCGCTCCTGCGGACTGGCGTGGGATTTCCGCAAGAAAAGGCCCTATTCGGGATACGAGCACTTCGAGTTCGACATCCCTACTGCAGACAACGGGGACTGCTACAGCCGGGCCCTGGTGCGCGTCGAAGAGATGCGGCAGAGCCTCCGCATCATAGAGCAATGCCTGGAAAACATGCCCGGCGGCCCCTACAAATCTGACCACCCCCTTGCCACTCCCCCCCTCAAGGATCGCACGATGGCTGACATAGAGACGCTCATCACCCATTTTCTCGGGGTGACCTGGGGCCCTGTCATCCCACCGGGAGAGGCGGCAGTGGGCATAGAGGCTGCCAAGGGCAACAACACCTATTATCTCGTGAGCGACAACGATACCATCTCGTACAGGACGAGGATACGGACCCCCTCTTTTGCGCATTTGCAGACGATACCGCTTCTGGCCCGGGGAGCCATGGTGCCGGACCTGATCGCCATCTTGGGGAGTCTGGACTATGTGATGGGGGATTGCGACAGGTGATGGACGATCGAAAAGGCAAAAAGGAGAAAGCCCTTGTTGAGCGACGCTGAGGCCGCAGAGATAGAAGCGGAGGTTCGCCGCCACGTGCTGCCCCGGGCCGGGTGCGTCGACGCCTTGAGGGTCGTGCAGAGGCACCGCGGGTGGGTACCGGACGAACAGATCAGGGACGTGGCAAAGGCGCTCGACATGACGCCGGACGAGCTGGACGCCATCGCCACCTTTTACCCCTTCATTTTTCGAAAGCCCGTGGGGCGCCACATCATCGCCGTGTGCGACGGCTTGGCTTGCTGGGCCATGGGGTACGAAGGGCTGTTCGAGGCGCTCGTGGAGCGCCTCGGCGTCTCGTGGGGAGAGACCACCCCGGATGGAAGGTTTACGCTCCTTCCCGTGTCGTGCATCGGCCAATGCGACCGGGGGCCGGCGATGATGGTGGATGAGGATGTCTATGGAGACCTGACGAGCGGAGAGATCGGGCAGATCCTGGAGCGATACAGATGAGCCATGCGGAGAAGGCGGGAGAGAAACCGCTCACCGGTATAATGAGAGAAGACGGACGACCGGTGGGCCTGAAGGAATACGAGGAGCATGGAGGGTACGAAGCCCTCCGCAAGGCCCTCAGCAGTATGGCGCCTCAGGACGTGCAGGATGCGGTGAAGGCGGCCAACCTGAGGGGCCGCGGCGGCGCAGGATTTCCAACTGGCCTGAAGTGGGGCTTCGTTCCCATGGGAGCCAAGGCGGACCACCCGAAATTCCTCATATCGAACTGCGATGAGATGGAGCCAGGCGACTTCAAGGACCGCGTCTTGATGGAGCGCAACCCCCATCAACTGATCGAGGGCATGATCCTCTCCGCTTACGCGCTGGAGGCGGACACGGCGTACGTCTTCCTGAGATGGGAATACCAGAAGTCAGCCAACACCATAGCGGAGGCCTTGAAGGAAGCCTACGGCGCAGGCTTTCTCGGCACGCACATAGGGGGCTCAGGGTTCAGTCTCGACATCTACCTTCATAGGAGCGCCGGCCGCTACATCTGCGGGGAGGAGACGGCCCTCCTCAACGCCCTCGAAGGCAGGAGGGCCATTCCCAGAGCGAAGCCGCCCTTTCCTCAGACCCATGGGCTCTGGGGCAAACCCACGATCGTGAACAATGTGGAAACCCTTTCGTGCGTGCCTCACATCGTCAAGAACGGTCCGGAGTGGTTCAAAAGCCTGAGCCTCTCCGCCGACGGAGGAACGAAGCTCTACACGGTCAGCGGCCGGGTGAAGAGGCCGGGTCTCTGGGAGCTTCCCATGGGAACGCCCATGAGGGAGATCCTCGAAGAGCATGGGGGGGGAATGAGGGAAGGGTATGCGGCGCGGGCAGTCATTCCCGGCGGGGGGTCGACGGAATTCGTGCTCCCTGAGCTATTCGATACGCCCATGGATTACGATTCCATGGAGAAGAAGGCAAAAAGCCGTCTGGGCACGGGAACCATGGTCGTCCTCGATGACAAGACCTGCCCCATTGGCATGGTCCACAATCTGGAGATGTTCTTCGCCAGGGAATCGTGCGGCTGGTGCACGCCGTGCCGGGACGGGCTGCCCTGGATTGCGCGCACCCTCGGGGCCATAGAGAGGGGCGAGGGAGACAGGGAAGACCTCCATGTGCTCAAGGAGCACACGTGGCTCCTCAAGATGCACCACACCTATTGCGCATTAGCCCCCGGGGCCATGGAGCCCCTCCAGAGCGCTCTTCAGTTCTTTGGAGAGGACTTCGATCGTCACATAGAAGAGGGGAGATGCCCTTACAGGGCCACGCGCCTGAATTGGAAAGGACCTGCAGTTCTGCACGAAAGGGCCTTGGGAGAGTAGTCAAGAGGGACTTAAAAAGAGAGACGTGGCGAAGATGGCAATCATCTCTATCGACGGGAAGGCATACGAGGTCAAGGAGGGCGAGAACCTCCTCAAGACATGCCTCGGCCTTGGACTCGATCTGCCCTATTTCTGCTGGCACCCGGCGCTCCATTCGGTGGGCGCGTGCAGGCAATGCGCGGTGAAGCAGTTCAGGGACGAGAGGGATGAGTTGGGCGCCATCGTCATGGCTTGCATGACCAGGGTGACGAATGGCATGCGTATCTCTGTGAACGACCCTGAGGCGCGCAAGTTCCGCTCCAGCGTCATCGAGTGGATGATGACGAACCATCCCCACGATTGTCCTGTCTGCGACGAGGGCGGCGAGTGTCACCTCCAGGACATGACCGTCATGACAGGCCATGATTACCGGAGGTACAGGTTCAAGAAGAGGACGTATGTCAACCAGGACCTGGGGCCCTTTGTCGCGCACGAGATGAACCGGTGCATCGCCTGCTACCGCTGCGCCAGGTTCTACCGCGACTACGCGGGGGGGAGGGATTTCGGCGTCTTTGCGTCGCACAACAGCGTCTACTTCGGAAGGGCTGAGGACGGACCCCTGGAGAGCCCCTTCTCCGGCAACCTCGTGGAGGTGTGCCCCACAGGGGTTTTCACCGACAAGGTACAGGCGGAGCACTACAGCCGGCCGTGGGATCTGCAGACAGCGCCCTCAGTCTGCGTGCTTTGCAGCCTGGGGTGCAACACGATCCCCGGGGAGAGATACGGCAGGCTCAGGAGGATAAGGAACCGCTACAACGGTGAGGTGAACGGGTATTTCCTCTGCGACCGGGGCCGGTACGGGTACGAGTTCGTCGGGAGCGACAAAAGGATCAGGGAGCCGGGTTTCCGGATGACGAGGCAAGCCGGGCTCAAGCCATTGAGACCGGAGGAAGCGGTGGACCATGTGGCGGCCCTCCTCGCGTCTTCCCGCCATATCATCGGGATAGGCTCCCCCAGGGCATCTTTAGAGGCAAACTATGCCCTGAGGACGCTCGTGGGAAAGGAGAGGTTCTTTTCAGGGGTCTCCCGCTTTAGCCACAGCCTCACTGCTCTGGCCATCGACATCATGGGGAAAGGGCCGGCCCTCATACCGACGCTCGCAGACGTGGCCCGCTGCGACGCGGTGCTCGTCCTGGGAGAGGATATCACGAACACTGCCCCCATGCTTACCCTCAACGTGCTCCAATCTCTTCGGCGCCCGTCGATCGAAAAGGCTGCCAGATCGGGAATCCCCTATTGGGATGACAGGGCAGTGAGGGCCTCCACCGTGGGCGAAAAGGGCCCTCTGTTCGTGGCATCAACGGGTGCCACTTTCCTCGACGCGTACGCAACGGAGAAACTGCAAGGGGTCCCCGCTGACCTGGCCCGCTGCGCCTTTGCGATGGCGCGCGTTATCGACAATGAGGCGCCCCCCGTGGAAAACCTGGCAGAAGAGACGCTCCCTCTCTTGGACCGCATGGCTCGGGCTCTGATGGAGGCGGAACGGCCCCTCGTGATCACGGGGGTCAATGCGTCGAGCCAGTCGCTTATGCGGGGAGCGGCAAACATTGCCTGGTCCTTGAGAAGTCGAGGGAGGCAGGCATACCTGAGCTGCGTCTTCCCCGAATGCAACAGCGTCGGCCTCGGGCTTCTGGCGCCGAGGGACCTGGATGAGGCCTTTGAGGAAGCGAGCCACGAGAAGGCCGACGTTGCAATTGTCCTCGAGAACGATCTCTATCGCCGGGCCCCCTTGAGCAGGGTCGATGCATTCTTCGACGATGTCCGAAACGTGGTGGTCATCGACCATTTAATCCACCGCACCTCTGTCAAGGCCGATGGCGTGCTTCCTGCCGCCACCTTTGCGGAAGGGGAGGGCACGCTCGTGAGTAACGAGGGACGGGCCCAGAGGTATTTCCAGGTCTTTGCCGCGGCGGAGAACATCGCAGCGAGCTGGCAATGGCTGAGGGACATCATGCGGGCCCAAGGCCGCCGGAAAGCAGACGGCTGGACACTGGTGGACCAGGTGATCGAATCCATGGCCGAGGAGATACCCGTCTTCGAGGCGGTCCGGCGGGCCGCGCCCGGTGCTGCCTTTCGCGTCGCGGGGATGAAAATAGCGAGACAACACCAGCGGGCGAGCGGCAGGACTGCCGTGCATGCGGACAGGAGCGTGCACGAGCCTGCCCCGCCTTTAGATCCCGACTCGCCTTTCGTTTTCTCCATGGAGGGGTTTGGAGGGGAGCCGCCTTCTCCCCTCATCCCCCGTTTTTGGGCCCCCGGTTGGAATTCGGTGCAGTCCGTCAACAAGTTCCAGGCAGAGATAGGGGGCGGCCTGCACAATGGAGACCCGGGAGTACGCCTTGTGGAGCCGCCAACAGAAGGGCAGCCGCTTTACTTCGACGAGATACCGGAGCCCTTCGCCCCAAGGGACGACATGTTTCTCCTCGTTTCCATCCATCACGTCTTCGGCTCCGAGGAGCTGAG
>CAYZAF010000442.1:0-2275 GCA_964476435.1 uncultured Syntrophaceae bacterium | reverse complement strand
ACATAGTTGATCTCCCCCGTGACATAAGGGTAATTGAATATCCAGTTGCAGCCCATGACGAGGGTCATCTTGCTCGTAATGACATCGCCCGTGTCGTACTGGACGGCCCTCAGGACTCTTTCCGTCTGGTCCATGGAGTCGCACGTAATGATGAGGAGGTCGGGGTCGAACGTCAGCTTGTCGAGGGGGGCAAAACACGTGCAGAAGACGGTGCCTAGCTCGAGGCGGTAGAGGTGATTGTAGACGCGCCTGTTTGCGCGCTCCTCGCCGTAGATCTCAAAGGGAGGGCCGATGCGGCCGCCTGCAGCGACGGGGTCCAGGTCGCCGTGGCCCGTGAGGAAGATGCCCGGCTCGCAGAACTGGTCCTCAGCCAGCGCGTAGAAGGCTCTTCCTTTCTGAGCTTCGGGGAGCATCTGGCACCACGCTATCCGCTTGCCGAGGGCTTCCAGCCCCAATCCCTGCAAGTCGGCCTCGGCATTGAGAAACTTGAAACCTATTGGCGCATGTTTGAAGTCAAGCTTCTCGAGCACCTCGAAACCGTGCCATCTCAGTTTGTGCCTGTCCTCATACGTAATGGCTGAGTAATCCATTGTCTGCTACCTCCGTTGGCTCTCACAAGGGGTGCGCACGTTCCCGCACGCTGCCCCCACTGAATATGGGAAAATGGGAGTTCTAATATCCGAGATAGGCCTTGGTCACATACTCGTCTTTCGCGATCTGGGCTGCGTCACCTTTCAAGACGACCTTCCCTACCTCGAGCACGCAGGCGGTATGGGCGAGCTTCAAGGCCATCCGCGCATTCTGCTCGACCAGCACCACGGTCACCCCGATTGCGTTGATCTGGGTGATGATTTTCGCTACCTCCCCCACCATGATCGGGGAGAGACCAAGGGACGGCTCGTCCATGAGGACCACCTTGGGGTTGGACATGAGGGCCCGGGCCACTGCTACCATCTGCTGCTCTCCCCCGGAGAGGTCTGTGGCCTGGTTGCGTATTCTCGGCCTGAGGTTAGGGAAGTGGTCGAGCATGCTCTCCAGGTTCTTCCTGAAGTCGTTCCGTCCTTTGAGGAGGAAACCGCCCATCTCCAGGTTCTGCATGACCGAGAGGGTGTAGAAGAGCTGCCGTCCCTCGGGGACATGGGCGATGCCGAGCTTGACGATCTGGTGGGCAGGGAGTCCGTCTATCCTTTTCCCCTGGTACCATATTTCCCCTGACGTGGGCCGCGTGAGACCGGAGATCGTCCTCAGGGTGGTCGTCTTCCCTGCGCCGTTCGCCCCGATGAGGGTGACAATGGAGCCTTCCTCCACCTCCATGGAAATGCCCCGGACAGCCTCTGCCCTGCCGTAGTGCACCCACAGGTCTTTGATTTCAAGGAGCATCAATTACCCCTTTCTTTAGGCTCTGTCAGGCTCTCCATGCATGATAGGCCTAAACAAAAGGCAATGTCAATTTGTTTGGAAGCACACGCAAAAGAAAGCACATGGCCATCAGTGGCCCTACCTTGACTTTTCCTCGTGAGGCATTAAGATTAGGGATATCGAGGCTATGATGGCCGTGCGGATGGTCCGGCGATGGATGTGGGCTTTGCCCCTTCTTTTTCTTATCCTGGCGGGGTGCGCGCCCCTGGAGGAGCGCGTCGACCTCACCTATGAGACATCCGTCAATGCTAAGGGCGGCTCAGGCGAGGTGTTCGTGTCCCAGCCCGCAATGGAGGAGCGTCTGCAGGCACTCCCATCAGGGAGAAAGATCGTCGGGAAATCGGGAGATGCAGACATAGTCATTGGGACGGACCCTGCCGCCTGGCTCCTTCAGGCAATGGTCCAGGAGCTGTCAGCCGCCGGATACGAGGTGAAGACCGTCGCGGCCCTCCCGCCCAGTGTCCGCAAAGGGGTCAGGCCGTCGATCGTCTCCCTGAGCGCCCAACAGTCCTCTGACGTGGTGACCGTCGTCACCATTGCCGAGGTGAAGCTGGAGGCGCAAGTCTGGAAGGACGGCAAGCTCCTCAAGACCCTCACTTCCGGGGCCCAGGACCACGAAGAAGGCCTTGACCGTTCTTCGGAACCGATCAGAGAAGCCCTGGAGAAGACGCTCCAGCGCGCCTTGGAGGGGCTTGTGCCCGAGATCGTCGAGGCCCTGAAGCAGGACTCTTCCGAAGGGCGAACAGGGGCCCCAATCAACAGATCCCCATCACAGGTAAGCGCATCACTTTTCCAATGGCGTGAAGTGGTCCCTTCTGTTCTTGGCCCACGCTGCCTCGTCATGGCCTGGGTCGAG
>CAYZAF010000441.1:0-1919 GCA_964476435.1 uncultured Syntrophaceae bacterium | reverse complement strand
CCGGCGAGCTTGCCGTGCGCCACGGCAGCCTGGCCGAGCGAGATGCCGCCGTCATTGCAAGGCACCTGCCCGTGGGTAAAGCAGCGCAGATCCGATGCTGTCACAAGGGCAACCGTGAGGTCTGAGAGGAGCCTGTTCTGGAAGCACCCGCCGCTCAGAACAACCTCCCTGATGCCTGTCTGTTGCGAAATAAGAATTGCCACGTCCCTTACCATGGAGGCCACCGTATAGTGGAATCTTGCGGCCATCTCCGGCACGCCTACCCCGCTTTTCGCATCTGAAACGAGGGCGGAGAGAAGATCTCCCACTTTGACCAGTCGCCGGCCGTGCTCCTCTCTGATGGAGAAAGGATAGGGCTGGCCCGGCGTGGCCCCCGCGGCCATCTCGAGGGCAATGGCTGCCTGCCCCTCGAAGGTGATCGTCCCGCAAAGGTTCAGGAGGGCCGCCACCGCGTCGAAGAGACGGCCGCACGAAGAGGTGAGGGGCGTATTTATGCGGCGGGCGACCTGGGCCGTGATGATGGCCCGCTCCTCATCGGATATGCGGGCAAGAAAGGGCAGATCAGGTATCTTATCCCCTAGGCAGCTTAAGTAGGCGTAGGCGAGGCGATAGGGTCTCCTTATGGATGCCTCTCCCCCCGGAAGGGGCATCTGCTCCAGATGGGCCGCCCTTTCAAAGCCCCCGTACGTGGCTATCAGGAACTCCCCTCCCCACACCGAGCCGTCGGGACCGAAGCCGGACCCATCGAAGGCGACGCCGATGACCGGGCCAGAAAGGCCGTGCTCGGCCATACAGGAGGCGACATGGGCGTGGTGGTGCTGCACGCCCACGAGAGGGAGCCTGCCTTCGAACTGCCGGGCGAAACGGGTCGAAAGGTAGTCGGGATGGAGATCGTGGGCGCACACCTCGGGGGTAATGCGAAAAAGGTGCTCGTAGAGCTCGAGGGTCTCAGCGAAGAGGTCGAGGGTGTCCAGGTTTTCCATGTCGCCGATGTGCTGGCTCAGGAAGGCGAACTCATCGCGGGTGAGGCAGAAGGTATTCTTCTCCTCGGCGCCGCAGGCGAGGATGGGCTTTGTTCTGAAGGGGAGCTTCACAGGATAGGGGGCATAGCTCCTCGCCCTCCTGATCGGCTCCGGTGACCGGTCGCGGACCAGAAAGACACTGTCGTCGTAGCGCGAATGGATGTCCCTGTTGTGGAAGAGGAAGTAATCGGCGAGATCCCCGAGCCGGCGCCTCGCCTCGTCATTATCCTTTGCGATCGGCTCCTCTGAGACGTTGCCGCTCGTCATCACAAGGGGCATGGCAACGTCAGCGAGGAGGAGATGGTGGATCGGCGTATAGGGCAGCATGACGCCCATGTACCTGTTCCCGGGGGCTACGAGGGGTGAAACAGGAGAACCCTCCTTCCCGCGGAGAAGCACGATTGGCGCCTCAGGGGCGCTGAGGAGGCGAGATTCGTCGTCGTCGACGAGGCAATGCGTCCGCACCTCTTCAATATCCCGCATCATCAGCGCGAAAGGCTTGTGGGGTCGCTTCTTCCTCTCCCTTAGGGTGGCGATTGCGTCCGTATTTGTCCCATCGCAGGCGAGCTGAAAGCCGCCCAAACCCTTTATGGCAACAATGGCACCCCCTTTCAGGAGGTCTGCCGCTTCCCGGACCGGGTCAGCGCTCTGGTGCACAAGGCCGCTTGCGTCTTCCAGCCACACCTTAGGCCCGCATGCAGGGCAGGCGTTCGGCTGAGCGTGGAAGCGGCGATCGAGGGGATCCTCGTACTCCTTCTGGCAGAGGCTGCACATGCGAAAGGAGGCCATGGTGGTGTTCGGCCTGTCGTAGGGGATGTCCTTTATGATCGTGAACCTGGGGCCGCAATTCGTGCAGTTCGTGAAGGGGTAGCGGTACCTCCTGTCGAGGGGGTCGAA
>CAYZAF010000440.1:0-5070 GCA_964476435.1 uncultured Syntrophaceae bacterium | reverse complement strand
CAACGAGCCAGTCCTGGCCTTGGAACGGAGACCCTCCGGCGACCCGATGGACCTTGGCAGCGAACGGAGCCTTTCCTGTTCGCTCTTTGGTTATTTGTCCCGCTTTCTTTTTCAACTCTACGATTACGGCTTGAGCGCCTTATTTTCGCGCTTAAGTTCGGCGATCTGTTCGGCGGCCCTCTTCTCGCGATCCTCTACGGTCTTGCTCACTGCTGTCCCCTCTGCCCACGCCCGGTGTACCAATGGCCACACCCTTCCACTTCCGGCCTTCTCGCGCTGCCCCATGTGTTAATCATAGCCACCAGTAGTCCTGTATTGCAAGAAGAACATTGAGCCGCTCCCTTTCAGGAAGGCAGCCTCGAGCCCCTGCCTCCGGCCTTTAGCCGCGGATTACGCTCTATGGCCACGGTCTTGCCGCCTTCACCACTTATCGTGGCATTCCGCACAAGGTCGCTCCTATTGAAACGCAGGGAGCCATCTACCTATCTTCACCTAAGGCGGTCACCACAAAAGTCAAGATTTCGGAGAGAAAGAGAGATGCCTCCCCCTAGGAGATGATGCTTAAAGGATGGATCTAAAGTCCCGCCGAGACTTCGGGAGCCACAGCCGGACATTCCCGCGATACACGATAGTATCCTCTACAACAAGTAATTTGGGGTCACTTTTCGGAGTATTTGCCCTGCGCGGTTTTGACGTTCGACGAGGGGAGACGAAAGCCGGAAGGATGGCTCTTAGGAAGGGGTTTCGCCCTCTCCTGCCCATCCCCTGCGCATTCATCCCAACCCATAGCGCGGGGTATCCTGCACGATTGAGTGAAAGAAGCGCTCCTGATGCGCCATGAGAGGAAGGAGGAATGGGGACCCTTTTTGGTTCCGCTTTATCCGAGCTATGCTTCGGTATGGCGCATGCTGACACGGCCCTGTGCTATTCACCCAGGTAACCTCGCTTAACCATTTCATTATCCCTGAACTGCTCTATGTCGCCTTCCAGAACGACCTGGCCGACCTCCAGAAGGTAACCCCTCTGGGCCGTCTTCATGGCGAGATAAATGTTCTGTTCCACGAGAAGGACGCTCACGCCCGTCTCATTGATCGTCCTAATAACGGAAGCGAGATTCGACACCATCAAGGGGGAAAGGCCCAATGAGGGCTCGTCCATGAGGAGAAGCTTGGGTCTTGCCATCAGACCCCGGCCGATGGCGAGCATCATCTGTTCTCCGCCGCTCAGGCTGCCTGCCTTTTGGCTGCGGCGATTGCGCAGTACGGGGAAGCGCTCGAAGACCCACTCTATGTCCTGCCTCATGCCGTCCTTGTCTTTCCGTAAACTCGCGCCAAGCAGGAGATTTTGCAGCACATTCAGGTACGGGAACAGCCTTCTCCCCTCTGGGATGTGCACAATGCCGAGGCGAATGATGTCATACGGCCGCAGCCCATCGATTTTTCGACCGTCAAAATGGATTTCCCCCGAGGTCGGTAGCCAGAGACCTGAGAGGGTTTTCAGGATCGTGCTTTTCCCCGCCCCGTTGGCACCGATAATCGTGGCGACCTCTCCCTCTGCCACCCGCAAGGAAACGTTTCTGAGGGCCACGGCCTTCCCATAGCAGACGGTCAGATCTCTCACCTCAAGCATCGTCTCTCCCGAAGTACGCTTTTATCACCTCCTCGTTCTGTCGGACCTCGGCCATCGACCCATCGGCGATCTTGTTCCCGAAATTGATGACGACGACTCTGTCGCACAGGGGCATGATCTTCATGTTGTGCTCGACGAGAAGGATAGCGATCCCTTGAGTCCTGACCTTTTCGATCACGGTCATGGCAAAAGCGATCTCCTGAGGGCTCATGCCACCTATAGGCTCGTCCAGGAGCAGGAGCTTCGGCTTCACAGCGAGGGCTCTGGCCATGGAAAGCAGCTTCTGGTAACCGTGGGGCAAGTTCCTCCCGAGGGCTTCTTTCACCGGCTCAAGCCCCACGAGGCGCATGATCTCTGCGGCTTGTTCCTCGATATCCTCCTGTTTCGCGCGGCAGGAGGAGGTGTTGAGGAGGGCCTCCCAGAAGCCGGTCCTCGGGTGGATGTGAAAAGACGCCACGATGTTCTCGAATACCGTGAAATCGGGGAAGAGATATGCAAGCTGGAACGTTCGGCCGATGCCAAGCCTCGCTATTGTATGTGGCTTCTTGTGCGAGATCTCCTTTTCCTCGAAAAAGATACGACCCTGCGACGGCTTCAGGAAACCTGTGATCAGGTTCAGGACGGTCGTCTTGCCGGCGCCGTTTGGTCCGATGAGGCCGACGACCTCCCCCTCCCGGACCGATATATCAAGGAGAGAGACGGCCGCGAGGCCGCCGAAATGCTTGCTCAATGCCTTAGTCTCAAGCAGCACGGCTCGGCATCTCCTTCTCCCCGGTCCCCGAAAGCTTCACGCTCAATTGCTTGAAAAGCCCGGCAATACCTTGACGCATGAAGAAGACAACGAAAAGCATTATGCCTCCGAACACGAAGGGAACAAAGGCCTTCAAAGAGCGAAAAACCTCGGGGACGATCACAAGGACAGCCGTGCCGACGACGGGACCGATAAAACTTCCCGCCCCTCCAACGAGAACGTAAATAAGCAGATTGATGCTCGGAAGGAAACCGAAGCTGCTTCGTGTCAGGACCATGTTGTAATGCGCATAACCTGCCCCTGCGATCCCGGCAAAAAAGCATCCCACCGCGAAGGCGAGGAGCCTCTGGCCCGATTCGTTAACGCCGACGCTGGAGGCGACCATGTACGACTGGGCAATCGCCTTCCAGCTCATTCCGACGTGGGAGTGCTCGATCCGGTAAAGAATGAGGAGGACCACAAAGGTCAGAATCAGGAAAAAATAGTAGTAGGGGACCTTGGATGCACCGAAATCCACAGCGGGCAGTCCCCGGATGGCGATGGTGGAGAGGGGAGGAATGTCGATCATTCCTATGTCACCGCCCGTAATGCCCTGGAGCACGCCCATAAGGGCAACAATGGCAAGACCCAGAAAGAGGCTTACCATCGAGAAGTAGATTGCCCTCACCCTTGTTAGCGGGTATCCAGTGGCGGCACCGAAAGCCATGGCGAGGATGCCGCCGATAGGCATAGTAAGCCACGGAGACCAGTCAAGCTCCTTCGCGAGAATCGCTGAGGCGTAAGCGCCGACTCCCATGAAGGCGCCGTGGGCGATGGATATCTGGCCAGAAAGGAGTATCGTCCGGAGGCTTGCGGCGGATATCGCGTAGATGAACGTGATGATAAACGTGTGGAGGTAGTAGGGAGAAGTCGTCGAGAAGGGCAGCAGGCAGAGAAGGATAACAACGGCCAGGGCGGCAAGAAGTTTTTTTGCTTCCTTTCTCTTACTATTAGGGCTTCTTCTTGCCGTCATGGCCTCATGCCTCGTGCCCAAAGAGTCCCTGAGGCCTGAACAGGAGAAGAACAATGACGATGCAGAGGCCAATCAGGTCTGTTGCACTCCCACCTATGAAGAGGGGGAGGGAGGCGTCGAGAGCGCCTAGAATCAATCCCCCGATCAGAACGCCGCCGATGCTTCCTATCCCTGCGAGAATGACTATCTCGATTGCCTTCACCAGCATATAATCGCCCATGAAGGGGCTCAAGCTCAAAACCGCGCCCATGAGACTTCCGGACACTCCAGCCAGAGCGCAACCTATAGCCGTAGTGAGGGCAAAGATGCGGCGGGTATGTATCCCCTGCAGTTCGGCCGCCTCCGGGTCTTGCGCGATTGCGAGCATTTGCATGCCTGTCCTCGTCTTTCTGATGAAGAGGAAGGCTGCCAAGAGAAGCAGCGAGCCGATCACGAAGGCGGCAATCCTGTCGCCGCTCAGGGAGACGTTGCCGAACCTGAACGCGCCCGGCACGAAACTGGGTATGCGCCGGATGAAGCTGCCGACGGTTACATTAACCGTCGCCTCGAGGATGACGATGAGGGCGAGGGTGATAATTACGATGTTGTTCATATTCTTCAGAAAGGGTCTGAAAAAGAACCGCTCTATGAAGAAACCGAGAAGGCCGACGGAGACCGCCGCAATCAGAAGTGCAGCCCAGTGGTTGACGCCGGCGAGAGTGATCAACTCAAAGCAGATGTACCCTCCCATCATGTATATGGCAGCATGGGCGAAGTTGAGAATTCCGAGGATGTTCATAAGGAGCGCGAAACCTAGCGCCACGAGGATATACATGGCTGAAAGCATCAGTGTGTTAGCGACGGTCTGTACGGCGGTCTCGGGCGTCACTTTGTCGCTCCATTCGAGATAAAACGGGTCTCTCCCGGTCTTCTAGACTGATCACTCCCGACAGGAGGGTGGGCCTCCTGTCGGGTCACGCCTTTTCTTTAGGGGCTGTACACATCAACCCACTTCACCCACTTCACCTCGCCGTTCGTCAGAGAGACAATAGGACAGGGATGGCAGACCGTATGGTTGATCCCATAAGTTTTCAAGCCTCCCATTTTGCCCGGCCCGTACAGGGTGTCGATGCTCTTCATGTTCTCCCACGCGGTTTTCACGGCGGTGGGGTCTATTGAGTTGGCTGCCTCGAAGACTTGCTTTAGCTCGTACCATGGGAAGAAGCCCATGATATACATGCCGTTCATGTCGCCGTACTTCGCCTTCACCCTTTTCGTGACCTCTTTGATCATGGGCGTCATCTCTGGCGAATCGAGGTCGAGGTTATGGATGAAGAAATCGGTCGAATTCTCTTTCCCTGCGATCTCCCTTATTTGATAGGCATCGTCGTAATTCCCGCCGAAGACGGGGCCCTTGAAGCCCATCTCCCGCGCCACCCTGAGCATACTCCCCGTCGCCTGCGGCCAGCCGTTGGCAAAGGCGAGAGAATCTGGCTTAGAGGAGAGCGCCTCGGTAATGACCGGCGTATAATCTTGCGTCGTCATGGCCCACTTCGTCACGCCTGACACCTTGAGGCCGAGCTCGGAGGCTCTAGCCGTGAAAAGCTTTTGGAGATACGGCACAGAGCCGTCGTCAGGTATGATGTAGGTGACGCTCTTCACGTTCGGGTAGCGCTCCTTCAGGTACTGCAGAGAAGCC
>CAYZAF010000439.1:0-5648 GCA_964476435.1 uncultured Syntrophaceae bacterium | reverse complement strand
CCCCGCTAAGGCAGGTGGATTGTCTCTATCCTGGCTGATGCATCCGGCCGGTCGTGGACGACGGCATGGAGGAATCGATGATATGTGGATGCGATATGAGCCGTGCTGGCCGGAAACTGTACTTGCGTGTATCCGAGGCCGTGCGGCGAAGAGCGCGCCGCAGAGCGCGACTTGCGAACATGCCGTTGGACGCGCCAATCACTAAACCGCTTTACCGGCCCTGCCCCCTTGGAAGAGGGGGCAGGGAAGGGATGCACGCCTTATGGCCAGAAGGGTCCTCTATTGACCCGTGGCCGGGGTGATGAACTTGAGGAGGTAGACGAAGGTGAGGATGATGGATGCATTCTTCGTTATCGCGTTGTTGTCCTTGGCCAAAACCTTGAGCCTCTCGGCACTTTTCTCGATGTTCCTTATCTCGTTCCTGATCTCATCCATTAGTGGTCACCTCTCGTATCCTTGAATCGCTTCGACTTGAGATCGTACCGTGGAAGAGTCCCCTCGGGCTCGATCTTCACCTTGCACGAAAGATTCGTCTTGATCTTGTGCCTTTCCTTGAGCCTTCCTGCGAGGGCCGCCGCGTCCTCCGCTTTCAATTTCGGGCTCATCTCTACGCGCACGAGTATCTCGTCCATGATGCCCTCCCGGGTCACGACGATCTCATACTCCACGATATCGGGGAACTCCGATCGGATGAGCTGCTCTACCGTTTTGGGTGAGAAGAGGACGCCCCTGATTTTCCTTATGTCGTCCACCCTGCCCACGATCTCCATCAGTTTCAGGGATGTCCTGCCGCACTCGCACGTATCCGGCCCCTTGACCGCCACATCGTTCGTATTGAAGCGGACGACAGGGAACGATCTCCTTCCGAGGGCGGTGATGACAATAACGCCTTGCTCTCCCACCGCAACCTCCTTTGACAGCGTCTCCGTGTCGAGGAGCTCCACGAGGAAGAAGGGCTCCACAACGTGGAGCCCGTTCTGGGCCTCGCACATGCCCGCGAATCCGCAGGTCTCCGTGCTCCCTATGTGGTCGAACATCTTGCAGTTGTACGTCGCCTCGATACGTTTGCGCGTCGCCTCCGGAAGGGGCTCACCAGCGCCGAGGATGCGCTCGATGCCGAACGACTTCGGGTCTATGCCCATTCCTTGCGCTTCCTGCGCGATGTTGAGCACATACGTCGGTGTGCCGGCCATGGCATTGGCCTTAAGCTCAATGATCTTGTTCACCCTTCCCTTCGTGTCGAGGGCGCCGCCCGGAACGACCTCCAACCCTACCTTTTCAGCAGCATAGTGGGCCTCCCAAAACGCCACGTAGACGTTGTAGCCAAAAGGGAGAAAAAGGCGGTGCCTCGGCCTGAATCCCGCCATCCAGAGTATATGGCACCATGATTCGATCCTCCACTGCCAGCTCTCATAAGACTCCGGCACGTAGACCGGTCTTCCCGTCGTCCCGCTCGTCTGCCTGAAGGTAGACACCTCTTCGATGGGCACACCGAGAAGGCCCCCATAGGGGAAGGGTTCTACGTCTTCCTGCCATTTCCTCAGCTCTTCCTTGTATGTGAAGGGAATTTTCTTGATATCGTCGAAGGTCTTCAGGTCGGCGGCCTCTATCCCCTTCAACTTGTCCGCGTACAACGGGGCGTGGGACTTGGCGTAGGAGAACATGGTCCTGAAATACTCCAGTTCGACCTTGTTCAGCGCTTCCCGCGGCATCGTTTCCGTAAACCGGTTCCAATAATCCATGACGCACTCCTAATTTTTTCTTTAAGTGTAGCCGGTCTCGATGCTGCCTGCCCTCCATTTCTCATCCTTCCCGAAGGGCAATCTAAACCAGCACCCATGGGTTGCAACGGCCCGCCTTTTAGAATTCGCAAGAAAGGGCCGTATCCGGGGCACAATTCCTTCAAGGGGGGTCTTTCTTCCTGAACCTCCTTCGGCTCTTACTCAAGGTGAGCCTGCAGCGCTTAAGTTGTCCGCTAGGACTGTTCCATCTAATGAAATGCTTGTTTATACAATGAATAATAGCATACCTCCGGCGCATGTCAAGAAAAAAAGGGGCATGGCCCATAAGGGGGCGGCCCCTTTTTAGTGCCTCATAAGACTCATTTCCCTCTCTTAAGGGAAGCCTTAAGGCCGGTCACCCGGGCCAGGGCAGACAACGACATAAGGTATTTGCCGATTTATGCCGATAATATACACGGTAGGCTCGTGGAAAGAGAGTTGCGTCGGGGGAAGCGACCGCTCGACGCGTGCTAAAAGTCCATAAAAGGCGGCCTGATGTGAATAGGCATCGTGGAGGCAGATACGGCAGTATCATCGTCCGCCATGGGCTATTCCACCTCTTGAGGAAGGAATCGTGTTTGTTCTAATAGGCGGAATGCTTGTCCTGGGGGCGGTTCTCGGCGGATTCGCCATGGAAGGCGGTCCATTCCTCGTGCTCATGCAGATCGCCGAGTTCCTCATCATAGGCGGCTCCGCACTGGGCGCCCTCCTCATCTCCACACCCGCGAAGACCCTCAAGAAGATCATCGAGAGAGTTCTCGGTGCCCTCAAGGGGTCCGGCGTGAGCAAAGCAACGTACCTGGACCTCTTGAAGCTCATGTTCGAGGTATTCCAAATGAGCCGCAAGGACGGACTTATCGCCCTGGAGAGCCACATAGAGAGGCCATCGGAGAGCTCGATCTTCAGCAAGTACCCGCAGTTCCTCGCGAAGCATGAGCTCCTCACCTTCATGTGCGACACCTTCAGGCTCGTCATCCTCGGGGGCGTTCCTGCCCACGACATGGAAGGGCTCATGGATGTGGATATAGACACCCATCACCACGAAGGGACGAGGCCGGGGATGATTCTCCAGAAGATAGGCGACTCCATGCCCGGCCTGGGCATTGTGGCTGCGGTGCTCGGCATCATTATCACCATGCAGGCCATCGGCGGCCCGGCGGAGCAGATCGGCCACAAGGTGGCGGCAGCCCTCGTGGGTACCTTCCTGGGCATCTTCATATCCTACGGCTTCGTTCAACCCCTAGCCACCAACATCGATATAGCCAACGACGATGCATCGAAGGTATTCGAGACCATTAAGGCGGGCTTGATCGCGTTTGCCAAGGGCTTCAATCCCATCGTCTGCGTGGAGTTTGCCAGGAGGGCCATAGTGCACGACTCCAGGCCGAACTTCCAGGAAATGGAAGACTACGTAAAGGGCAAAGGATAGTGGAAGAAGACCATAACATCCCCGTAAGGATCATCAAGAAAAAGGTGCGCGGCCACGGCGGCTCTCATGGCGGCGCCTGGAAAGTCGCCTACGCCGATTTCGTCACTGCGATGATGGCCCTTTTCATCGTGCTCTGGATTATCGGGCAGAGCGAGGCGGTCAAGCAGGCGATTGCCGCATATTTCAAGGACCCGGGCATCTTCTCTACCAGCAAGTCCGGCATCCTCCCGGGAGAGCTGAAGACTAGAGCCGCGGAGCCTCCGCCAGTGCCCCTCGACAAGCTCACCGCCGAATTGGACAAACTGAAGGTTGAAGCTGGCAGTATCGAGAGAGCGATCGCCGAAATCCCCGACTTTTCTAAATTCAAGGACAAGGTCCACGTCGCTGTCACGGCCGAAGGTTTGAGGATCGATCTGGTGGAAGAATCCGAAGGTCTCTTCTTCGACATCGGAAAGGCAACGGTAAAGCCGGAAACGATCAAGCTCCTCAAGCTGATCGCCGGCCATCTCGGCGGATTGGAGAACGGCATCGTCGTGGAAGGGTACACGGATGCAAGGCCTTACGCCTCGTCCGGGTATTCCAACTGGAACCTGAGCACGGACAGGGCAAACAGCGCGCGCATGGTGCTCGAGGAGAACGGGCTCAGGCCCCGTCAGATCCTCCAGGTGCGCGGCTTTGCCGACAGAAACCTGAGGACCCCGGATAAGCCCCTCGATTTTTCCAACAGAAGGGTCAGCATTCTCGTGACGCCGTCCGGGGGATCGGGCGATAAAGCAGCCAAGCCCTCCCCAGCAATCGAAGGGGTGCGGCCAGCAATTGAAGGGGTGCGGCCGGCCGCATCGGCCATTCCGATTGCCCAGGCGGCGGAGCGAAAGAAATGAGCTTCCCGGGAACAGGCTCGCGCATTCTCCTTGTAGCCGACTCCTCTCCAGCCTTCGCCCGCGTCGCGGAGATCCTGAAAAGCGACGAGAGCCTCCGCATGCAGCTCATTTCGGATACGGAGAGGGCCGCGCAATGCATCGCTGCCGATGAGCCGGACATTGTCATCTGCCGCTGTCGGGCTTACGAGGCCCTGTCGCAGGCGTCTCTTGACAATGAAGGCGACAGGGTGTTTTCGCCCTTCTTCTTGCTTCTCTCCCGCGGGACAGACGGCCGCGAGATCGCCATGGGCCTCGAGCGGGGCGCCCACGATTACATCGAGGAGTCCCTCTACACCGAGACCCTCCTTCCCAAGCTCCGCTCGCTCCTTACCAGGAAGAGGCTTCGGGAAGAGTTGTGGAAGGAGGAGAAGAGGCTCGCCGAGGCGAATGAGCTTCTTGACAGGAACTTCAAGGAGCTGACCGCGATCCTGCTCAAGATCCTCGAAATCCGCATACCTGGAGCGGCCGACCGAGCAGAGACGGCCAAGGCCATGGGCGAGTTCTTTGGACAGCGGCTGGGGTTCGACGACGAGAGGCGTAGGCACCTCATCTTCGCCGCCCTCTTGCACGAGATAGGCAAGATAGGGCTGCCGGACGAGGCCATCTGCAAACATGGCTGCACCCTGCCCACAGCCCTTCTGCCCCTGTATCAACAGTACGCCACGGTCGGTTCCATGGTGATATCGACCATTACGGGCTACAAGGATTCAGCGGACTTTGTCTATCACCAGCTCGAGAACTACGACGGGTCAGGTTTTCCTGACGGGCTCATGGGGGAGGAGATATCTGTCGGCTCGAGGATCCTCCGGGCCATCGTCTTTGGAGAGGACCTCCGCATCCAGGGCTGCTCCGCGGAGGAGGTAGCCGGCCAGATCAGGCTCTCCATGCACACGATCCTCGATCAGACCATTGCAAACCTACTCATCGAATTCGTCTTGAACGATGCCAGGAACGCAGACACGGACAAGGTGAAGGTGCCGGTCGACGAGCTTGTGGCCGGCATGGTGCTGGCCGAGGATGTCTATGCCGCGAGCGGGATCAAGCTTCTCCCCAAGGGTGTGCAGCTCCAGGAGAAGATGCTGGCCCTGCTCAAGGAGAGGAATGCGATCGACGCGATCGTCGGAGGGGTCTACGTCGTCATGGACCGGCTGATGGAGAATGGGAACCAGGCCGGCTAGCCGAAGCCCTATAGTCTAGCCGATCTCTTCCTTCACCGCTGTCTTCCCGGCTCAAGTTTAAGTATAGCACAAAAAAAGGCGCCCTCCGCTCCTTATCCCCCTCGACATTCCCCTCCCGTTGTCCTACAATGAAGGAGTCCCGAAGGTAAGGGGCCCTATCTTTTCCAGAGAAAGGAGTATCCCATCCATGGCATACCCGGCAGATTTCGAAAAGGCCCTCCAGTTCCGTCCCCCCAACGTCCGTTCCCTCTTCCCCCACTCCAAGGCCCTCATCGTGAGCGGCAAGGTGATAGACCGGGCCGCACTCGCCAAGGGTAAGGCCATTGCGCTGGCCGCAAAC
>CAYZAF010000438.1:0-3046 GCA_964476435.1 uncultured Syntrophaceae bacterium | reverse complement strand
CAGGCACTTCGGGCGCAATGAGGGATCGAGGGCCGTGGCAAGCCTGTGAGGCAGACCACCTCAGCGTCAAAATCCTGTCAAAGGAGGCATTAGAGCGATACCCAAAATAAAGTACCATTTGACCCGAGGCGGAGCCATTTCTTTCGCAAGCCTTGCGGGAGTCTCTCGGGTAGTGCGCCTTGCGACTTAAAGGAGCGGTGCGCGGCTTACCGCATGCCGAGGATGTCTCAAGCGAAAAGGCCGCCGGCAGCTCACCTTCGCGAGTTCCGCAAGGCTTGCGGGGGGAGTCGTTAGAGCGCACTAAAGAGACGAAAGCACCGAGCTTAAGCGAAGGAAACGGCGGAGCCGAGGGGCAAAACACTGAATCGGCACTTTATTTTGCGTAATGCTTTAGATACTGGCTGCCGGGTCCTTAAGTCCCCAAAAAATCCTCTACGCCTTTTTTCTCCGTGAGACTTAGGTTTCCGGCAATCTCGCCGAAGACACTAGGGTGAGTTGCATCATTGCCTATCCTGTAAGCGTCCTGCCATGTTTGCCGGGCAGGAGTGCTGGATTTGGGAATTGCTTGCAGCAAGAGAGGCGCGACCCGCCTGACCTTGGCGACCTCGTTGTGAAGGCGCCTTCCGGTACGCGGCCGGTGAGGGCGCCAGATTAGTATAGTCTCGGAAAGGCAACGACTGTGGCCCAGAAGGAGCATTCCTCTTCCAGCAGGTCCGGCACTCTTCATCTAAGGAGAGTGAGAGCCAAGATTTCGGCCCTCATTTGGGATTTACGCTCCTTTGACGTGACCACCATCCAGCATCCGGCCGATCCGAAAGGTAAGGCCCTTGCTGCCCGGATCAATAGGACACTCGCGGACATCTTCGGTCGACACTCCAAGGAATATAAGGATCACTCCATAAGGTCTTTGAATACGCTGCCGCCGCCCTTGCCAGGCTCAGAAAGCCCCCTTCCCGAAGTGAGGCTGGGGTATCAGAGAGGCATCAATAGTGCGGCCCAGAAACTGAACCTACTGCTTGATATCCTGGACAAAAAACTAGGGGCTGCCAAAGGAGCAGACACGCCTGCCCGACAGGTAGGGGCAAAGGCGACGAGCCCCGATGAGGAGAAAGTATCGCTCGTTACGATGAGGGCGAAGCTGAGGAGTAGATCTGCTTCGTCGACTTTCATCAATGCTGCTCCCGGCGTCGGCACGCGGGTAGACCACAAGCCCAGGTTCGGCCTCGCCCACGGAAGGGCAATCGAGGTGCAACCCGACAAGCCTCTTCACTCCCTTGAGAAGAGTAGGAAGAAGCAAGGTGAGCGCAAGATCGATGGGAGGCTTTACAGAACCGATGGTCCAGGCAAAAAGCAGAAGCATAGACCCCCGGTGGCCCTCCTGGACGAAAACCTGGTCCTCGAATACCTTGAAGCGATGTTGAGCGTCAGGGAAGCCGAAGGACCGGGGGAAGAAGAGAGCGTTCAACGTGCTCCAGAGACAGCCTTTACCAGACCGGATGAGCAGTCGCCCATAGATACGGCCGCAGCTGTCATCGTCGTTGATCACTTAGCCGCTCCGGCCACTCCAATGGGGGTAGAAGAGAAGGAAGATTCTCGTCCGGCTGAGCCTGAGGGGTATGTTTCCTCGGAATTTTCGCATCTGGAGGCTTCCGGGGGATCTCTCCCCGACAGACCTCTCAGGGACGAGCCTGGTGAAGAGGCGCTTCTTCCGGTCGACAGGGCCATTGTCCCTGGGGATGATGAATGTCCTGCGACGAACATTGTCAGCGCAATGACTGAAGAAACGCTTCCATTCGCTGCTCCTCAAGAGGGCCTCGGTATCACCGGACGCGATGAACCTGCTGAGGGGATTCGTCTCGAGATATACCAGAGGGGTGTCTACGTTGACACGCCGCTGGGGGTCGGGTCCGAAGTGCTCATGCTGCCCGATACGCCCGAAATGCTTTTGCCAGAGCCCGTAGCCGGGCAACGGCAGGAGAGAACACCCTGGAGCCCCGGTGCGGAGGTGACAATGGAGATGTCTATCCAACCTGTCACCGAGCCGTCCCCGGCGCACACCTTCCTCTATCCTCTCAATCCTCCCGCTGTGACGATCACGGCCAGGGAAGAGCATAACCTCCAAGTCGCGCCTTTCTCTCCCCATCTCCATGAGGAGCGCATCGGGGAAACGGAAACCGACCTACCTGGGCTGAGCGAACAAGCGGTATCGGACGCTGCTCCTTCGGAGTTCGTCCAAGAAGAGCCTTCAAGGTTCGAGCATGGCCCTTTCTCGCTCGCTGCTGCAGAGTATGGGGCCGAACCATTATGGCACGAGACTGCGGCCCTCGAACTTTCTTCGGTCGAGCAAAGGGCGGGCGAGCCGGAAAGGAGCAATGGGGGCATAAGCTTCGACGCAATCGAGGATGATCTGCCTGCTCCATATCTTGAGCAGGTCGAGGAACCAATATCAACTAGTTCGTTGGATCTGCGCGATATCGAGACCCTCGCGGACAGGTTCGCCAAAGAGCTGAAGGCTCCGCCTGAGCCGGAACTACGCGCAGCCCCGGAAGAACGCCCCACTGGCGACTCTCTACAGATCTCTGCTGGGCTTGATCAGGGAAGGGAAGAAACGTCCCCGGGTTCCCCTGAAGGTCCCACGGATGCGAAAAGAGTTCCTGCTGCCAAGCCCTCCGAGCCCGAGCAGAATATCTTTGCTCTGAAGGATTACGAGAAGAAGGAGTCGCGGCCAAAGACTACGGGAGCCGTTGACCTGCGGGCTCAGATCAGGGCAATTATGGAGCGAATCAACGATCTGAAAAACTTCGACGTTGCTACCATCACGGAGCGCTTCGATCCGAGGGCTCGGGAGCTCCGAGATTCAGTGAATCGTACCATAGCCGACGTTTTCGGCCGCAACACCAGGGCCTACTGGCACCACTCCCTCCCGTCTTTCGATGCGTCTCCCATTGCGCTGGGCAGTCCGAAACCGTCTTCCGCTGACGTGAGGGACTCCTATCTGAGGGGGATCGACAAGGCCGTAGTGAAGCTCACCGCAATAATGGAGTCC
>CAYZAF010000437.1:0-9277 GCA_964476435.1 uncultured Syntrophaceae bacterium | reverse complement strand
CGATCTGGATTATCATTTCGTGGCAGCGCCAGTTTTTGACTTTGCGAAAAGGCCCGTGGCAGCAGTCGTCACCGGTGAACTGGCGATGAATGTTCAGGACGGTTTCGATCCGAAGATACTCTCTGCCCTGAAGGAGACGGCGGCCAAGATATCCGCCAGGCTCATGTATTCCGATGAGCAGAAGGCAAGGCCCGCGGACGAGGCCCCACCATGGCCCAAAGCAAGGAAAGCCCGCGCAATTTGCGGGCCTCCCGCCATCGGCCGGGTGAAAGCCAAACAGGGCAAAGGACGTAAGGGGGTTCGACCCGCCCAAAGAGACGGCGTACACGGGCAGGGAAAGCTTACGGAATAGGTCAAGAAAGAACTTATGGGAGATCATCTGACGAAGGGGGGAGCGTCAAAGCTTGAGTGATGCGCAAAGGAGGAATTTAAGAACATGAGTGGCCGAGATGTGTACAGGTTGATAGCGGAGGCCCATGGATTCGGGCACTCGGAGCGTTATCGCCGCGTCCTGGAATCCGCCATGACCGAGGTGGAAGCCGAGGTGGGATTGGCCCTGCCAAAACCGCCCGACCAGTTGACCACCGAGGAGCTTGCAGAGAAACTGGACATGGACTTGGGCATTGTGGAGAGTGCTTTGGCAAGTCTCTTCCACAAGGGTTTTGCGAGCGCCAGGGAGATTACGGCGAGGAAGGGGTGGCGTTTTGCCCGGAACCCTTACTATCTGTTTATGTCGAGCATGAGCGCGCTGGGCGTTGACCCGAAGAAGTCCGAGCTATACAAAGCATGGTACGATTTTTCCATCAATGAATTCTATCGACACCTGGCAGACAACTACAGCAAGGTTACCGAGCCGCCGAGCCAGAAGGTGCTCCCCTACTACAGGGCCCTTCCTGCGGACACGGAGATGCTGCCCCAGGAAGACATACGGGTGTTCCTCAAGACAGCGCGCAGGATTGCCAAGGCCACGTGCTCCTGCCGTCAGTGTTTTGCCGCAGGGGGAGAGCCGTGCAAGCACTCTCACGATTATCAGATCTGTATGAATTTTGGCCGGTCGGCAGAGTTTCTGCTCGAAAGAGGGGTTGCCGTGGAGATCACCCCTGAGGAGGCCCTTCTGCTATTCGATAGGTGCGAGGAAGAGGGCCTTGTCCATGGCTGGGATCCAGCGGTCAACTGCATCTGCAACTGCTGCAGCGATTGCTGCTTTGCCATGAATCCCTGCATACGATACGGGGTAAGCCTGTCGAAAGTCATCTCAAGAAGCCGCTACGTGGCTTGCACCGATGGGGATGCCTGCAATGGATGCAAGGAGTGCGTTGACCGGTGCATATTCGGCGCCATCGAGGTGCGGGATGTCGGAGGGAGGGAGCAAACCGCGATAAGGGAAGAGAAATGCTTTGGGTGCGGGGCGTGCGTGATTCCATGTCCCACAAAAGCGCGGACTCTGGCGCTGAGACCCGACGCGGAACCCCTTGAAGACTACAGCATGTGGCTCGCGCGCATCCAAAAGTGAGGTGAGGGGCGTTCTAGTAAATCGCCGCCGGCCGAATGCCGGTCCTTTCGACCCATGAATCTTGAGACTTGAGGGTTTCTCACTTCTCAAGGAGGAATGGCCAACGATGAACTCTCGTGCTTTCGCAGACCATGGTAGTCTCGAGGCGAACCTCGTGATCGTCGGCGCCGGCGGCGCAGGCCTGGCTGCTGCCGTCGCAGCGGCAGAGAGGGGCCTCGGCAGGATCTACGTGCTTGAAAAGCTCGGGGCCGCCGGCGGCAACACCGCCATGTCGTCAGGACTCATAGGCGTCGACAGCCCCGCTCAAAAGAGGGCCGCCGTCGAATTCCACAACGACGAGATTTTCAGGATAGCCATGGAGTGGTCCCACTGGAAGCTCAATCCGAGGCTGGTACGGGCCCTGGTGAACAAGTCGGGCGACACGATTCGCTGGCTGGAAGAGAAGGGTCTCCATTTCAATCTGATCCCTCTCTACCCGAATCAGCACCCCCTGGTGTGGCACGTGACCGAGGCACGCGGAGCCGGGATGATGAGAACGCTCCTCGGGGAATGCAAAAGGCTCGGCGTAACCGTACTCGTCAACACGGCGGCAAAGAGACTCATCAGGACTGCCGCGGGAAGGGTTACCGGGGTTGTGGCATCGCAAAAGGGCAAAAAAGAGATCACCATCAAAGCCAAAGCCGTGGTTATTGCCACAGGAGGCTACGGCGGCAACAAGGACCTCTTGAGGCAGAGCCCCAACTACCGGGAGAACATGCTTTGCGACGGCTTCCGCCATACGGGAGACGGGATCGCAATGGCCACGGAGGCAGGCGCAGCAACGGAAGGCATCGGGCTTCTCCTTCTGTCGGGACCGCAGATCCCAGGCTCTGTTCAGCTTACCCTCGACACGGAGCCGGAAAGGGTGTCCGTACAGCTCATGGGCGTTGCCCTTGAGCCGAACACCGTATGGGTCAACAAGAACGGCGAGAGATATGTGGACGAGGGCACGAGCTTTCACCATTTTGTCTCCTCCCAGGCGGTGAACCGCCAGCCCGGCAATCTGACGTATACCCTTTTCGATCAGAGGATCATGGAATCCATGACAAAAGAGGGCCTCATCATCGGGCTGGGCAGGCACCGGATTGAAGAGAGAACGGCCATGCCCGGGCTGGAGAGGGAGCTGAGGATGCAGGCCGAAGGCTTCATGTCAATCGAGCAGGTGGACCGGGAAAAGTGCAGGGGGTGTGCCCTGTGCGTGAGGGCCTGTCCCGCCGGCGCAGTCACGCTCGACACGACACCCTCCGACTTGGAAGAGGTCTCTGCCTGCAGGTTCGCGTGCCCGGCTGGTGTGGATGTGCGCAGATACATACACTTGCTGAGGAGCGGGAAGACCGACGAAGCGGAAAAGGTGCTGAGGGAATCCCTGCCCATGCCCGCAATCACCGGCCGCGTCTGCCCCCATTTCTGCGAAAGGGAATGTGCCCGCACCAACGTGGACGATGCGGTAAACATCAATGCCCTGGAACGATTCGTGGCAGATCAGTCGCTCAAAGAGAGGGCAGATCCGGTGCCGGCAACGCACAAAGAAAAGACGGCAGTGATAGGCTCGGGACCTGCGGGGTTGTCGTGCGCCTACTTCTTGACGAAAATGGGGTATCCCGTAACGGTCTTTGAATCCATGCCGGTCCTGGGAGGCATGCTGAGGCTGGCCATACCGGAGTACAGACTTCCCAGGAGAGTCCTCGACGACCAGATCCGATACATTAGGGACATGGGAGTTGCCTTCAAGACCGGACTTGCCATGGGGAGAGACATGACGCTCGATGATCTGAAGAAGCACTATCGAGCCGTATTCGTTGCAACGGGCAGTCAATCCAGCAGGAAGATAGAGATTGAGGGCGCCTCGCTCGAGGGTGTGCTCTGGGGATTGGACTTCCTCAAGGCGGCAAATTTGGGAAAGCCCGTGGCAACGAAGGGCAAGGTCGTGGTCATCGGCGGCGGAAACGTTGCCCTCGATGCAGCGCTGACAGCACTCCGCCTCGGGGCCAAGGACGTGCAGATAGCCTGCCTTGAATCGGAAGAAGCCATGCCGGCCTACAGGGAGGAGATCGACCGCGCCCGCGCCGAGGGCGTAAAGATCAACGACCAATGGGGTCCCTTGCGCATCCTCGGGAAAGGCGGAAAGGTGGATGGCGTCGAGCTGATGCGCTGTGTTGCGGTCTATGACGAGACAGGCGCCTTCAGCCCCTCGTACGACAGGAAGACCACGAGAAAGCTCAAGACGGACATGGTGGTGCTCGCAATCGGCCAGGTACCGGACAGGGCAAGTATTCCCGAGAAGGTAACTGTCGGCGAAGAGGGCGCCATTCTCGCTGACCCGATTACGCTTGAGACGAGCCAGCCGGGCGTCTTCGCCGGAGGTGATATCGTTTCCGCCGGCGGATCGGTCGTCGACGCCTTCGCTGCGGGCAACAGGGCTGCCGTCTCGATCGATCTCTTTCTTCGGGGCAAGGACCTAAAGGAAGGGAGAGACAAGCTATTGAAAAAGGTGAAAGAAGAGCCGAAGGAGGGGATGCCCCTCTCGAAAAGGATCGAGACGCCAATTCTGCCTGTCTCGATACCAGGCCGCGACTTTCATGAAATCAAGACGGGATTTACCGCAGATCACGTTGAGGATGAGGCGTGGCGCTGCATGACGTGCGGAAGCAGGGCCGTCATCGAGTATGTCGATGAATGCAGGCTCTGCAAGTCGTGTGAGCTGAGTTGCCCTTACCACGCCATATTCTTCGCGCCGGCCATCAGGATAGAGCCACACGTCAAGATCGCAGAGACCTGGGATGAGATAGCCGAGTGGATCGGGGCAAAACCTGAGGCCCTGAGGCGCACCATCGATGAGTACAACAGGGCCTGCGATCAAGGATACGACCCGGTTTTCAACAAGAGGAGGGAGCTTCTCGCGCCTCTCCGGACGCCCCCGTACTATGCCATAAGGGGCAACTCGGACTTCCTCGATACCTTCGGAGGCATCAAGATCAACGAGCGGATGCAGGTCGTAGACCAGGAGGGGAGACCCATCCCCGGTTTGTACGCCGCAGGGGTGACCACGGGAGGCTGGGAAGCGGAATGCTACAACGACGTGCTTTCCGGCGCCGCATCGGGCTTTTCCGTCGGCGGCGGCCGCATCGCCGGGGAGAGCGCGGCCGAGGACGTCCTGGAATCGAAGCATGGAGGAGACGACAGATGACCATGGAAGAATGGCACAGGGCGGTCGACGAGTGGGTCAAGGGTGAGAACGCGCGGGCAGGGAAAGTTTACAAGCCGAGCGTAGGCATGTATCCCCCGATCCAGGAAGGATTGGTCGTTTCCGAGATGGGCATCAACAACAGGCTGGCCAGCGCAGACCTCATCAGACACTACGCAGACGCCATAGGAGATACCAATCCCCTGTGGCGGTTCGAGGAATACGCGCGAACCACGAGGTACGGCCGCATCATAGCCCCGCCCCGCTTCCTCGATTGCATAGCCCCGCCAAGCGGCATGGGCATGGGTTTTCCCAATTTCGGCGTGCCGGGAATGAACCCCTTGAACAGGGGGAGCAGATACACATGGTTCGAGAACATATGGGCAGGCGACGAGTTCACCGTGGAAGACAGATACCTCGGCGTTGAAGAGGTGACGAAAAAGGAGAGGCCCATGCCGCGCCTCTTTCTCTTTGACGGCTTGCGGAAGTACATAAACCAGAGAGGCGAGGTAGTGGCCTCTGTAAAGGGAGGGGCCATAGTGGTCGGCAGCGGCCCTGACCTGTTGGGCCCCGATCCGGCCTTCACCGTGGCAAAGAAGCACGTGTATACTGCCGAAGAGCTGAAGGCAATCGACGAGGCCTATGACGCCGAGAAGCGCCAGGGCATGGAGGTACGCTACTGGGAGGACGTGCACGAGGGTGACGAGCTTCCGCGTCTGGTAAAAGGGCCGCTTACGGTCCTCGATTCGGTAGCCTTTTTCCATGCCATCGGCTATACGACGGCATTCAAAATCACCAAAATATTGCTCCGCGAACAGCCTGGCTGGGGCGTCGTCGATCCCGAGACGAATGTGCCTTTTCCTGTCTCAGGCATACACGTGAGCGATGTCAATGCCCAGGCCCAGGGCGTGCCGTTCGCCATTGGCTTCGCCGCCCAGCTGGAGGGTTGTGTTTCTCAGCTAGTGACCGATTGGATGGGGGATGACGGTTTCCTGAAGAGCCTCGATTGTCAGATGCGCCACGTGTTCACCATAGGCGATACTGCCTGGATTACGGGCAAAGTAACAGGAAAGCGTGTGGAGGGCGGCGAGCACCTTGTAGATATCGAGGCACGGGCGGAGAACCAGGACCGCGTCCTCATGGTGCCTGCGAAGGCTACGGTGCGCCTGCTTTCGAGGCATGACTTCTAGTCCTTTTTAGTCTTAGTCCATGGGCGAAAGGGGCACGGGGCCTCTGCCATGGATAAGACAAAAATCGTGTAGGTCTCTTGGGGCATCGGACCGGTCTCGCTGACCGGATGAGAGGGGCGTATCATGAAAGACGCGGAGGAGAGGGGCAAAATCCTGAGCGGAGTGCGGGTTATAGACTTTACCGATGCCCTTGCCGGTCCGGTTTGCACGCGCTACCTCGCTGACTGCGGCTGCGAGGTGATCAATGTTGAGCGTCCCGAAGGCAAGGTCGCCAGGACCCTGCCCTTTTTCAAGGACGGCCATTGTGCGGAGTTCATCCAGTACCACTGCGGTAAGAAAAGCATTGCTGTCGACCTGAAGGCGAAAGGCGCCCGCGACCTGATCCTGAAACTGGCAAAGGTCTCCGACGTGGTGGTGGAGAACTTTCGGCCGGGGGTGATGGCAAAGTCGGGGTTGGACTATGGGTCGCTCAGAGAGGCCAATCCCGCGATCATCATGTGCTCCATCTCAGGCTGGGGGCAGACCGGGCCTCACGCGGAGCTTATGGGCGTTGACCTACTGATCCAGTCAGCCCGCGGGTTGGCCCACATGAGCAGCGAGCCTGGAGACAGGCCGCGGTTCGCCGGCTTTGCGGTGTCGGATATCCTGGCGGGCGTAAATGCCTTCGGTGCCATTTGCGCTGCCCTGTACCGGAGGAGCATCACCCATGAAGGGGAGTGCATCGACGTCGGCCTAGCCGACTGCCTGCTGGCCGGCCTGGGCAACGCTGTCGGCACACACATACTGAGCAAAGGCGAAGCGGAGATGCGCTATATGGTTGGCAGCTTTTCTCCGGACATGAGCCCGTGCGGCGCCTATAGAGGCCGGGACGGCTACGTGACGATCTTTGTGCGCACGGACGAAGGATGGGAGCGCTTGGCAGAAGCCATGGGCAAGCCGGAGCTGGCCTCCGACCCCAGGTTCAGCACCGTGGCAGAACGGCTCAAGAACAACACACTGGTGACGGAGCTGGTGGAGGAATGGCTCCGGGGATTCGAAAGCGTAGGCGACGCATCCGTACTGCTCCAGAGCTACCGTCTCCTTGCGTCTCCCATCATGTCGCTGGCCCGGGTTATCGACGAAGATCCCCAGACCAGACAGAGAGGGATGATCAAAGAGTTGGACCACCCGACTCTGGGTCCCTTCAAGTTCCTCAATACGCCTCTTCGATTCTCCAACAGCAGGGCTTGTGTCGACGAGCCGCCGCCTGTCGACGTGGGGCAGCACACAGAATCTGTGCTGCGCGACGTGTTGATGCTCGATCAATCGGAGATAGCGAGGCTGAGGGCAGAGGGCGTGATATTCGGCCCTTTGGAAGAGGACAGCAAGACCTAGCGTATCCATGGAAAGAATGGAGGTCATGGGGTGAAGACACGCATTACAGAGCTCTTCGGAATCAGATATCCCATACTGCTCTCCGGCATGAGCTGGATAAGCGTACCGAGAATGGTAGCCGCAGTCTCCAATGCCGGAGGCCTCGGGGTACTGGCTACAGGGCCGATGAATACGGAGATGACCAGGGCTGCGGTCCGTGAGATCAGGTCGCTCACGGACAAGCCCTTCGGCGCCAATGCGACGCTTTTCTTCCCCGGTGCAAAGGAGAATGCCAAGGTGCTCCTCGAAGAGCAGGTGCCCGTCATCAACTTCGCGTTGGGCAAGGGAGACTGGATCGTGAAGGGCGCTCACGAGTATGGGGGAAAAGTCATTGCTACCGTTGCGTACCACGAACACGCAAGGCGGGCGGAAGGGTTCGGAACGGACGCGCTCATAGTGACCGGCCATGAAGCGGCCGCGCACGGAGAAGCGGTCACGAGCCTCGTCCTCGTGCCAAGCATTGCCGATGCGGTAAAGATACCAGTAATCGCAGCCGGCGGCTTCGTGGACGGAAGAGGACTAGCCGCGGCCCTTGCCCTGGGTGCGCACGGCATAGCCATGGGGACCCGCTTCATGACAACGAAAGAAAGTCCTTTACATGAGAGGTACAAGAAGCTCGCCCTTGAGAAGAATGTCTATGACACGCTCTATTCCGACCGCTTCGATGGATTGCCGAGCAGGGTGATGAAGACAAAGCCTGCATTGAAGCAGATGAAGCGCGGCCTTGACGTGATCGGCTCGTTTTCAAATTCCGCTGATATTGCGAAAAACCTCCACCTCCCCTACTTCAGAATGCTCAGAGAGACGCTCGGGCAGGGATGGAAAAAGGCGATTGCCCTGGCCTATACGGCAAACTCTTTCAAGCAGGTCCGTGCCGCGACAGTGGATGGAGATCTAAAGAAGGGGGTATTGCCTGCAGGCCAGGCCACCGGCCTCATAAACGATATCCCCACAGTGGATGAGCTTTTAGGCCGCATCGTCCGCGAGGCAGAGGAGACATGCCAAGTAATCAACGCCATGGCGCTGCAACAGGAACGGTAGAGCCAACGCCGATTAATGCGGGATTCCAAGCTCGACTGTTTCCCCCTTGAGGTTCGTGAAGGTAAAACTGAGGTATGCCACCTTGATGCTCGTGAACTTATTGTTCTCAATCTCATACATGATGACGCCGTGATAGTCAAAGGTCTCTCCGGCCTTCACCTCCCCGAACAAAGATTCCTTGTCGTCCTTCTGTGCAGTGAAGTGGGTCCACATCTGGATCGCCAGGGTCTGCTCATCGCTGACAAAACGCTCGACATGGAGCTCTTCCGAGAATCCTTTCCAAATCTTGGCATAGTGATCCTTCATGCCCTGCATGCCGTGAATCTCGAGGGTTCCATTGATCACCTTGGCATCCGGATGGATGTAGTCCTGGAAGGTTGTCGCGTCCCGCCTGTTGAACCGGTTGATGTAGTCGTCAAATACTTCTCTCTTCATACGTGTCCCCTCCTTGAATAAGGTAGGACAAAACAGTCGCATACCTTGGGCTGCATGTCTACAGAAATCTTGAAACTTCCGGTGATCATGGGTTCGTAGAAACGTGACGCCCCTCAAGGGAAGAGAGAAAGCCCCAACATTCGCGATATTCTGACAAAATTGCAATATGCAGCGAGAGAATTGGGGCAACAGAAATGGTCACCACAGGATAGACGGACTGGCTGACGCGGGCTGACGCGTCGGCCGATAGGCGCATTAGCTCCAATCCCCGCCATCGTTGCGTACGTCCGCGCAATGGCGCCATTGACCGGGAACGGAACTTGCAGCAGGGAACTTGACTAACTTTCCGAAGAAAGGAGCAAAAATCATGATAAGACCCAACTATGAATCCGATTATGGAAAACGCAAGAAAGTTCCACCGGAAGAATACGGGACCATTCCTCATATGCCTTTTGAAGAGTA